>JAGBJJ010000048.1 GCA_017934525.1 Prevotella sp. | reverse complement strand
GCCGCCGCTTCTTGTACTACTTGTTTCTGTCTATGTAATTCTTTCAAAGAACTCTTTCTTGCTTGCTCGTCAGGTGGTGTTCCTGATTTGCGGGTGCAAAGGTACACACTTTTTCCGAACCGCCAAAACTTTTCCGGGAAATAATTCACAAAAACGACGTTTTTTATTCCAATATTGATATAAATCAAGCACAAGATACCCTATGCACCTTATTATATTATATACGCGCTGAACATTAAGCAACATACCATTCGGCATTAAGCCTCAGGACAGATATTCTTGAAAATATTTCTGAAAATAAACAGTTTTTTCATTCTTTTCACCTGAAAGAATTGTCAGAAACCGTTTTTTTTCGTATCTTTGCAGACAGAAAGACATAATTATAATACGACAACCAACACAACAAACGACACATGCCACAATACCCTACCATCCGACAACCGAGCCGAGGACCAGCTGTGGCCGCGCTGCAGCGTCTCCTGCATTTGCAAGAAGACGGTATCTTCGGACCGCTCACCTGCGAGGCTGTGAAGCAATACCAGACGGCCCATAGGCTGACGCCTGACGGCATCTGTGGTCCTAAGACATGGAAGATGCTTTTAAGCGAAGAATGCAAAGTGAGAAAAAGCGAGCTAACCATCGCCGAAGATGGCAACACACTGCTGGCCGACGTCGACCCGAGCACGGTGCGTCCCTCGACGCGGCGTCGAATTACCGAGATTATTGTTCACTGCACGGCCACGGCGGATGGCAAGGACTTCACCGTGAAGGAAATCCGCCAATGGCACACGATGCCCGTCAGCAAGGGCGGACGCGGCTGGTCTGACATAGGCTATCACTACGTGATCTACCGCGACGGGCGCATCCTCTCTGGCCGCGACCCGAACATCAGTGGTGCGCACTGCCTCGACCACAACGCCCAGTCACTTGGCATCGCCTACGTGGGCGGCTTAGACGCACAAGGCAAAATACCTAAAGATACCCGCACGGACGCCCAGAGAAAAAGCATGCTGGCCCTGCTGCGGCGCCTGTTGGCTATGCATCCGGGCGCAAAGGTCTACGGCCATTGCGAGCTTGCCTCCAAAGCGTGTCCCAGCTTCAATCCGGACACGCTTAGAGATGAACTCAGAGGGATGGGCTTTAACTGCTGAAGGGAGAAAAGAAGACTGAGCAGCGACACGTAGCTCGCAACACAAGAAAAGACAGTCTTCCGCCATATTATCCGATGCAAAAACCTCACATTGCCACTTAAAGTAAGAATTCTCAATAATATTCATTTTTAGCCCCATATAGTAAGAAAAACAAGAAAATATTTGGCAAATTGAAAGTTTTTTATTAACTTTGCCACACAAACTGAACAAACCTCAGAAAGATGAAAGAAAAGAACAACAGACTTGAGGCTTTAAGGCTCATCATTTCGAGCCAACAGCTTGGCAGTCAAGAGGAGCTTCTGAATGCCCTTAAAAAAGAGGGGTTCAAGTTGACCCAAGCCACGCTGAGCCGCGATTTAAAGCAACTGAAGGTGGCCAAGGCGGCCACCATGTCGGGCAGCTACGTCTACGTACTCCCTAACGACTCGATGTACAAGCGTATCTCAACTCCCACCTCGGTGCGCGAGATGATGGCCTCAGCCGGTTTTCTGAGCATCAATTTCACCGGCAATCTGGGCGTCATCAAGACGCGTCCGGGCTATGCCAGCGCTCTGGGCTGGAACATCGACAACTCCGGCATCGACAGCATTCTTGGCACCATCGCCGGCAGCGACACCGTGTTCTTCGCCCTGAAGGAGGGCACAAGCCACCAAGAGATTATCGACGCCCTAAGCGACTTGCTGCCCAGCGTAAGCTGACGCTCACACACGTTTACGGGCGGCGACACAAAACCTAAACTACTTGCAACGCCAGAAGTACGAAGGTTTCTCGTGCGCATTTTCCAAGAGAGAGTCTCTTATTTACTATTCAATGTATGTCCTTAAGAACTGCTTCCCTTGTCGTTATGGAGGATGTGGTTCGAAGGATGGGTTGCGTTACGCAGCATTGAAGAGACCCTTGAAAGCACGAAAAGAGGAGCCATTTTGATTAGATTAACAATCGAAAATTGCATTCTCATCCGAATATTTAGTAACTTTGCAGCAAACTTACCGCTTCTGCGGAAGAAAACGTCTATAACTGCTGCAAACCGCTATTGCCGTGCCCTCTGAAAACGAGGGGCAAAGCGACAGAGGCGGCATCTTGAGTTAGATAAATAAGTCTGAACCAATAAAAAATTAAGGAAGAGAATGTTATCATTTGAGTGCGACTACAACAATGGGGCGCATCCTGACGTGTTGCGCCACCTCGTAGAGACCAACAGCGAGCCCACGCTCACCTACGGCTTTGATGAATACACCATGCTGGCCAAAGAGAAGATACGCCAGGCCTGCCAACTGCCACAGGCCGACGTGTTTCTGCTTGGCGGCGGCACACAGACCAATGCGGCTGTCATCGATGCCATGCTACGCTCGTATGAAGCGGTGCTGACGGTAGAGACGGGCCATATCGCCGTACACGAGGCAGGTGCCATAGAGCACTGCGGCCACAAGGTGGTGGCACTGCCCTCGCATGAAGGCAAACTCAGCGCAGCCGACCTCCGGCAGTGGATGGAGGAATTCAGCCACGATGAGAGCCGCGACCACGTGGCACAGCCCGGCATGGTATATATCTCGTTGCCCACGGAACTGGGCACGCTCTATACCAGTAGAGAATTGAAAGATATCGGCAGCGTCTGCCGCCACTATGGTTTGCCGCTCTTCATCGACGGCGCCCGCCTGGGCTACGGCATTGCGGCATCCGACGGCGACCTCACACTACCCGGCATAGCCCGCGCCTGCGACGTGTTCTACATCGGCGGCACGAAGGTGGGAGCCCTCTGCGGCGAGGCCGTCGTGTTTGCCAACGGTGCGCCACGCGGTTTCTTCTCGCTGGTGAAGCAGCATGGCGCCCTGTTTGCCAAGGGGCGCCTGCTTGGCGTGCAGTTTGATGCCCTCTTCACCGATTCGCTCTACCTGCGCATCTCGGCCCACGCCATCAGCATGGCCCGCCGACTGCGAGAGTTGCTGGCCGCCCGCGGCTATCGCTTCTACATCGATTCGCCCACCAACCAGCAGTTTGTGGTGCTGCCAAACGACGAGGTAAGCCGTCTGGAACAGCGGGTAGCTTTCACTCACTGGTGTCCCTACGACGCCACTCACTTCGTGTGCCGCTTCGTCACGAGTTGGGCTACCACCGAGGCCGACCTGCAGCAGTTGGCTGAGATTCTGGGGTGAGCAGTGTAAGCCTACGCGCAGACGAGAAAAGGCTGCCGGGAAAATAAGGTAGACAGGCGACGTCTGTCTACTATCTATTTGTTTCTGACAATTTTTCGGAAGGACATCATGACAATTCCATCTGTTTGGGGCCTGGATGCAGTACATCCAGGCCCCAAACAATAAGCAATCAGGGAGACTCAATGACTTGCATATTGCCTCTAATCAGCAGTCAACCACATCACGACTGCGGCGCGTAGCGCGCTATGACACGCAGCGTGGCCGAGTCGGAGCCGAAGACACTGTAGAGGCCCTGCGGCTCTTGCGCCGGATCGCCACAATAGGGGTCGCCAGCCTGCCACCACTCATGCAGCGGATGGCACTCGCCGCCCCATGCCCAGAAGTTGATGCCACAGATGACGGGCGACTGGGCGAAGAGGCCAAACATGAAGTCGTAATAGCGGTCGCGATCCGTCGTGGCCGACTGTATGTCGTGGCTGAAGGCATCGCGCGGATAGCCGAACTCCTCAATCACGAGAGGCTTGCCCAGACGGGCCGCCTGCTCCACATGCATGGCAACATAGGCCGCCGAACTGTCGCACGAAGCCTCGATATTTCCTGACGTTTTCTCACGGCTGGCCCATCCCCAGTTGAAGGGCCACACATGGGCCGTCAGATAGTCGATGTTGGGGTCAGCCGACACCTGCTCCCACAACTCTTTGTCGAAGGCACAGCCCACGAGTCCTTCTGACCCAAGCGAGATAAGATGGTTGGAATCCAACTGGCGGATAAGAGCCGACGTCTTGGCCAGCCACTGTGCAAAGGGTCGCTTGGCCTCGTCGCTGAAGGCGCGCGGCTCATTGCATATCTGCCATGCCATGATGGCAGGGTCATCGGTATAGGGCCGCCCGGTGTAGCGGTTGGTGCGCCCAATGATGAAGCGCACGTAGTCGGCAAACAGTTGCTGCGCCTGTTCGTTTGAGGCAAACTGGGCCACATAGTCGCAGTACTCCTTGTAGCCGTCGGCCGGCAAGGGACACCGGCCGCAGCCGGCCTGCTCCAGATAGTAGCCATAGCCCCCACTCCATTCCCACGCATTGTTCAGATAGAGCACGGCCTTCATCCGGCGCTCGCCCATCTCCTTCAGCAAGAAGTCAAGGCCGGCCAGGATGGTGTCGTTGTAGACGCCAGGCGCCACTTGCAGCGTGGGCTCCACTTTATAGGCTGCTCCACGCTGGCCGTCGCTGCCCACGAGGATGCGCAGGTTGCTGACGCCTAAGGCAGCGAGGGTGTCAAGCTCACGGCACAGGCGCTCGCGGTCGCCGCCTTGTCCTTCGCTGCCGAGTATGGCGCCATACCATAAGTTGGCGCCCATGAAGCGGTAAGGCTCGTCGCCGAGCATCAGGCGCGTGCCGTCGGTGGTTACAAACTGTGCCTCGCTGCCACTCTTGTCGGAGCAGGCTGTCAGGCCGAGGGTCATGATGAACACGCAGAGCAGCGTGCTGAGGATGAAATGACGGAGCATTGTGTTCTGGGTTATGAGTTATGTAATTTACAGCAGCTCGGGAAGTTGATACAAGTGAGTGCCATTGCTGCCTTTCACGAGGATAAGGCGATTGGCAGGGCAGTTGGCCTGCAGTTCAGCCTTCACAGCCTCGACATCGGGGAAGAGCCGGAAATTGGTCTGGGTGCGGGCAAACTCACTGCCTACGAGCCACACCTCCTGCAGGGGCATCGTCTCAAGATAGTTCACAATGCGCTGGTGTTCCTCCAGGCTTGACTCGCCCAACTCACGCATATCGCCGAGAATTACCATCTTCGACGTGCCGCTCATGGCAGCGAAGTTTTCCAGAGCCGCCATCATGCTCGACGGGTTGGCATTGTAGGCATCGACGATGAGCCGGTTATGCTCCGTCTGCATAAACTGCGAGCGGTTGTTCGTAGGCACGTAGTTTTCCAGGGCGTGGCATATCTGCTTGCGGTCTACGCCGAAGTTGATGCCCACGGCAATGGCTGCCAGCGCGTTGTAGATGTTGTAGTCGCCGATGAGGTGGGTCTGCACCTTGTGCCACTTCTGCGAGGCGCCGGTCTCCTCAAGCTCCATGAGCGGGCGGCGCCAGCGGAAACGCAGGTATACATCGCCCTGTTTCTCCGAGGAAGAGACATGCTCTGCGGATGAGTTTCCCTCCCCTTTGGGAAGGTTGTGAGGAATTACTTCGCCCGATATGCAGGCATACTGTTTGTCGGGGTCTATGCTGTAGGGCGTGCACCACATATCGTCGGTGAGCATGTCGCAGAGCTCATCGCTGTCGGCATTGAGAAAGACGAGGCCATCCTCACGGGTGCGCAGATAGTCGTAGAGCTCGCCCTTCGTCTTGACCACGCCTTCGAAGGAACCGAAGCCCTGCAGGTGGGCACGGCCCACGTTGGTGATGAGTCCGCAGGTAGGCTCGGCCGTCTCGGCCAGGGTCTTGATGTCGCCGGGATGGCTGGCCCCCATCTCTATGATGGCAATCTCGTGCTCAGGGCGCAGGCGCAGCAAGGTCTTGGGCACACCGACGTCGTTATTGAAGTTGCCCTCGGTGGCCAGCACGTTGTATTTCTCCGAGAGGACGGCCCGCACGAGCTCTTTCGTGGTGGTCTTGCCGTTGGTGCCGGTTATGCCGATGACGGGGATGTTAAACTGGCGGCGGTGCTCGCGTGCCAGTAGCTTGAAGGTCAGCAATGCGTCATCGACGAGGAGATACCCCCCTCTGTCTTCCCTTAGGGAGGAAGGTGCGGCACCGGCTCTCAGGTCGTACACCGGGTAGGTTTCTCCCCTCTCAGCAGTCTCTGCTGCACATGGTTTCTCACCTGGTGTGCGTAGCTCCTCCCCCCCCTCGGAGAGAGCGGGAAGGGTATCAACAATCGCCCACTTACACCCCTTCGCCAGAGCCTGAGGCGCAAACTTGTTGCCGTCGAATTTCTCGCCCTTGAGAGCCAGGAAGATGCTGCCCTCAGGGCAGTCGCGGCTGTCGGTGGTGATGCAGGGATACTGCTTATAGAGCTCGTAGAGTTGCTTGATGTCCATATATTCTGATTATTGTTTTATCGTTTTTTATAAATTCTGCTGCAAAGTTACGAATAAACAATGGTTTGGCGAAAAAATATTACCATAATTTTCAGCAAAAAACACGTTATTTCAATTATTCTTCGTAACTTTGCCCACCAATATGGAATACACTCTCAACATAAGAGGACGGCTGATGAGCCTCAGCGAGCCCTGTGTGATGGGCATCCTAAATGCCACGCCTGACTCGTTCTATGCCTCGAGTCGCATGCAGACTGACGAGGCCGTGGCTGCACGCACCCGCCAGATAGTGGCCGAAGGTGGCAGCATCATCGACGTGGGGGCCTGCTCTACACGGCCGGGCAGCGAGCCGGCATCAGCATCGGAAGAGATGGAGCGGCTGCGCAGAGCGCTGACCGTGGTGCGCCGCGAGGCTCCTGAGGCCGTTGTCTCAGTAGACACTTTCCGCCCCGACGTGGCCCGCATGGCCGTGGAGGAACTGGGGGCCGACATCATCAACGATGTGTCGGAAGGCTCAGAGGAGATGTTTCGCATGGTGGCGCGCCTACGCGTACCATATATATTAATGTCAGTGCAGCCCGACCTGCGGCTGACGCTCCTGGCATTCGCCGAGAAGGTACAGCGACTGCGCGACATGGGGCAGAAAGACATCATCCTCGACCCGGGCTTCGGCTTCGGAAAGACGCTGGAACAAAACTATCGGCTGATGGCTGAGATGGAGCGCCTACTCGTGCTGGAGCTGCCTCTGCTGGTGGGCATCTCGCGCAAGTCGATGATATGGCGGCTGCTCGACTGCACGCCTGCCGACGCCCTGAACGGCACCACCATGCTAAATACCATAGCCCTGCAGAAGGGTGCCAGCATCCTGCGCGTGCACGATGTAGGCCCCGCAGCAGAGTGCGTCAAGCTATGGGCAACGCTCAATTCATGATTGGCTCTGCCAATAATTCAACATTCAACCCTCATCATTCAACCCACAACATCGGCACTGCCGACAACTCTTCACTCATCATTCATCATTCATAAAATGATTAGCTTCGGAATAAAGGATTTCATCGACATACTGCTGGTGGCCACGATGCTCTACTACATCTACCGCCTGATGCGCGAGAGCCGCTCGCTCAATGTCTTCGTGGGCATCATGATTTTCATCGTGGTGTGGCTCTTCGTGTCGCAAGTGCTCGAGATGCGCCTCATGGGCACCATCCTCGACAAGCTCGTCTCCGTGGGTGTCATCGCCCTCATCGTGCTCTTCCAGGAAGACATACGCAAGTTTCTCTACAACCTCGGCGCCCACCAGCGCGTGCGCACCATCGTCAAGCTGTTCTCACCCAAGCGCAGCAGCGAAAAAAACAAGGCCCGGCTGAAAAAGAATATCATGCCCGTTGTCATGGCGTGCATGTCGATGGCCAAGCAGAAGGTGGGTGCACTCATCGTGGTGGAGCGCGCACAGGGTCTGGGCGACATTATTGCCACGGGCGACGTAATCAACGCCGACATCAACCAACGCCTCATAGAAAACATCTTTTTCAAGAACTCGCCCCTGCACGACGGAGCCATGATCATCAGCCACAACCGCATCTACGCCGCCGGCTGCATACTACCCGTCAGCCACAACCTCGACATACCCAAGGAGCTGGGCCTGCGCCACCGCGCCGCCCTTGGCATGAGTCAAGAGAGCGACGCCCTCTGCATCATCGTGTCAGAGGAGACTGGCGGCATCTCCATCGCCCAAGGCGGTCATTTCCGCCTGCGACTCACGGCCGAGGAACTTGAGAAGGAGCTCACCGAGCATATCTCATAACGTCATGCCACCGGGGTGAAGCTATACCCGGGAAACCTCTTTTTTAAAAAATATTTTATCTTTTTCCTTGGTTATTTCAATAAAATAACGTAATTTTGCACTTGCTAAATTACGCAACAATGCGTATGCCTACCTATCATGAAAACACTTTCAGCCGCAATATGCAGATAGAAAAAGTCTGACAGAGCAGCAAACAATATATCAACACAAGACTTCAATTCACCTATTTTTTTATAAAACTAAACAGCAGATTTATTAACTAAACAACAACATGCGTATGAAAAAGGTTAGATTAATGCTCTTGGCGCTCGTCGCACTGCTCGGAAAGACTGCCGCGCAGGGTGAGACGGTCAACAACTACATCATGAACCTCGATACGCCCATTTCCACCAGTTTCCACGACTTTGCGCTTGGCAGTAACTGGGGGCATATCGTCGGCACTTATGATGACGATGGCGAAATCCGCCACATGAGCTACAGCTACTCTGCGTCGGGTGGCGTAGACGGCACCGGTGCACTTCTGGCATACCGCCAGTATGTCTTAGGCCAGTCTTATGGTTCCGGCGGCGAGGTCTACGACCTGTTGGTGTCGCCCCTCGTGAGTGGCACCATCACGCTTGACGCCAAGCTTTATCAGTCGGACAACAGCTTTGTGGAGTTCTACAAGGTTACCGGCACACCTGGTGCATACGTCTATGGCGAAAAAATCAGCGCAGAGACGGTGCTCAACACTGAAAGCTACAGCACCATCTCGTTCGAACTGGCCGAAGAGACACGTGTGGGCATCCGGGCGAGCTATGCTTACATTGACAATTTCACCGCATCATCGGCAACCATCCTGCCCGAGTCGAAACTCACGGTCACGGCTGTCAAAAACTCCGAAGGTACTACTTCAACGACCTACTTCGGCAAGAACGCCGACGGAACGGTTACCCTGAACCTGCAGGTGACGCTGCAGAACACCGGCGACGTTGATTTAAAGGCTGGCGATGAGCACTATTCCCTATCGCCTGTGCTCAGGGCCTATTACGGCAGCACGCTGACCTATTTCAATGATATCACATTTGCCGTCACAAAAGACATCGCGGCTGGCCAGTCGACGACGATCCCCGTTGAGTTCACGCTGCCAAGCTCTGTTGAGACCGGTTGGGTGTACATCAGAGTGAAAGAGAACATCACCAACACGGTCTCCGACAGCCAGCTGCAGTCTAATATCCAGGCATACGAATCGAAGTTCGTGTTCCGCGAGGCCGGAACCACCGCCACCAGCAGTCTGTCGGGCACTCAGAGCTGGGGCACCATCACCGAGCCGACCGCAAGAAGCTATGAGATTTTCAACAACGGGACAGCTCCCCTGACGGTGAACAGCATCACGCTGCCTGAGGGGTTTAGCAGCAGCAACATGCCTACGGCTGCATTCGAGCTGGACAAGGGTGCTTCACGGACATTCGACATCACGCTCGATACTGCCACCATGGGCACGTTTGCAGGCACACTGACCATCAACTACACCAACGCACTTGCAGAGATGTCCACCGACTATAAGCTTGACTTCTCGGCCACCGTTATCAGTGCCAACACGTGGACGGCCGACTTCAACAACACAAGCAGCACGATTGTTTATCCTGCAGGCTCCATCGCTGAATATGGCGCAAGCTTCTCCGACTACCAATCCATCTCAGGTGGATACAACAACTGGATTATCGGTACCAACACGGCTTCTTACAAGACTGATAACAACAAGTTCATTACGCCGAAGCTGCATGCTGAGGCTGGCGCGACACTGGCATTTGACGTCAAGGCAGGCTACAGCACGAGCAACGACTACTCTGTGAAGGTGTACGTCTCTGCCGACCGCAAGACATGGGGCGAGCCCGTGGCCTATTACACCTACACTGACAACGGCGAGGGGTCTGAGGGCATTGGCAGCAGTTTCGTGACGAAGGCTATCACGTTCGACACGGCAGGCGACTACTATGTGGCCTTTGCCCTTTATGGCTCCGGTTCCGGCATCGACAATATCATCGGCCTTGAGAAAGTTGACGTGGCTCACGACCTCTACATCAAAGAGGTCACCTGGCCTAATTCCTCGGTGAAGAGCGGCGTGCCCCTGACGAGACCCAGCATAGACATCATCCCGCTGACTGACGAGGCTGCCACCAACTATACGGTGAAGTATGTCTATGGCGACCAGGCTGCGGTGATTGCCTCAAAGCCACTCACCGCCAGCGCGAAGAACACCACCAACTTCAGAGCTTCGTTCACCCCTGTGGTGGAGAGCACCACCACATTCCCCGCCACCAAAGTGGTTTTTGAGTTTACCGATGGTACTTTGTTTGAGACCGAGCCGTTCGACCTCACCGTGACCAACGAGCCAATCTTCCACTTTGTGAATGTGCTTCCCTCAAATTCCTATGAGCCTTCTGACCGCACGGCTCCCATCACCTTCGGCAAGACCAACTCTGCCGACACGCAGCAGTTCTTCATCTATAACTGGGGGTCGGCCAAGCTCAACGTGAAGAGCATCTCGCTGCCCGACGGATTCACCACCACAACAGAGTTCCCGCTTGAGATAGCAGCATTCAACGGCGAGAACAGCGGCATTGCCGCCGCATCGCAGCCGCTCGACATCACCTTCTCAGCTGACGAGGCTGGCGAGTACGGCGGCGACATGATGATAACCTATGTCGACGGCAGTGGCGCCGATGCCACATTCACGCTGGGCATCAGCGGCACAAAGCTCGCCCCCGACATGTTCTATGCCAACTTCGACGATGGCAACTGGCCCGCAGGCTCTGTCAGCCAGCACAATGTCAGCATGGTCAATGGCGGCACCACTTCTGCTCCCAACTACTATATTAATTCATCCAGCACTACCGACAACATCTTCGTCACCCCAAAGCTCGTGGCCGCTGCCGGCGATAAGCTGTCGTTCGACGCCAAGCTCTACAGCTCTGGCTGGAGCGAGGGCAAGGTGGCGGTCTATGCCGCTGCCACCCGCGATGAGGTGCTGAACGCCGAAGAGGGCTCCGCCCGCACTCTGCTGTTCAGCGTGAGCGGACAAGACGCGAGTCACCCATTGACCACCGACTACCAGACCTTCGAAGTCACCATCCCGTCGGCGGGCGAATATTTCCTGGGCTTCGAACTCAGCGGTCGTCCATGTGTCGACGAGCTCTATGGCCTGAAGGTGGCTGAGGTTGCCCACGACCTGGCAATCGCTTCATCGCACATCCCGACAGAGAGCATGCAGAACACTGCAACCACGGCTACCGTGAACATACTGAATCTGGGTATTGCCGACGAGGCAGCCGACAGCTACACCATCACCGCTTACGTTGATGGTGAGGCTGCCGCCACCGGCGAGGCGGTCAGCATTCCGATGAACCACAAATTCACCGATGCAGGCACACAGCTCAGCGTCAGTTTCCGCACGCCGAAGACAGGTACACTGCCTGTCTACGTGGAGCTGACGGCCGATGACTACAGCATAGCTACTGACCCCGTCGACGTGACATTCGCTGAGGAGCAGGCCGCCGTCGGCCTGACCATCGGCGAGGTAAGCAGCATATCATACGACAATGGATTCGTCTACAACAACGACAAGAACAGCGAGTCAGTGTCGCTCTACTCGGCGTCTATGCTGTCGCAGTTCGGCCTGAACGCCGGAGACAAGATTACCAAGATTGCCTATCGTGGCTACAAGACGACTGACTCTAACACGTCAAGCCTAAAGATATGGTATGAATGGACTGATGATATCATCCAGAGCCAGCCTGCTGCCACGGCCTATGACACGGAAGGGATGACCGTTCTTGTAGATGAAGCTGCTCATGTCTGGGAGAAGGCCGGCAGCAGCACGTCTCTTGTTGACATGCTTTCCATTGACCTGAGTGCTTCACCTATCGTCTGCCAGGCTAATAAGGGATTGCGCATTGTCGTGCGCAACGAAGCTGAAAGCTATAAAAGCTTCTATATTGAAACGACGGACGTGAGAAATGCCTATCGCCACAACAGTGACTACGCTTCTTACGCCACAGACACGTGGAGAGCCAAGAATCTTGCAGTTCTGCACTTAGAGAAAGAAGTGACAACCGCCACTCTCGCAGGTACCGTTTCTACATCTGCCGGTGAAGGCATTGAGGGGGCTACCGTGAAGCTGGCGGCCCACAACGGCGTAGGATACTCTGGCACGACTGACGCGAACGGCGCTTACAGTTTCAGCGTCATTCAGGCTGGCCTCGACTTCACCGTCACGGTGGAGGGTCCTGGCTACCTGAAGCGTCAATTCGCCCTGAACATGGGTGGCGAGAGCATGACCCGCGATGTGACGCTCTACAAGCAGATGGGCATTGTAGGCGATGCATCCATGGGGCTCGACTGGGACGAAGATGCCGTCATGACTCAGGATGAGGAAGATGCCAACATCTTCACGCTTGTCAAGGAGGCCACCATCGAGGCTGCCGGCACCTACTACTACAAGCTGCGCGCCGATGGCGACTGGAATCTGGTCAACAAATATGAGCTGCCTAACGAAGGCAATAACAACTGGTATTTCGGCAAGGCAGGAACTTACACACTGAAATTCACGGCCGACATGGCCAACCACACGCTGACGCTTGAGCTGCCATACACGCTGGCAGAAGATGCCGAGGGCGTGGCCGACCTGGCATGGGTGACCGTCGATGTGGAACGTGAGTTCAAGGCCGGCTGGAATGCCGTAGTCCTGCCATTTGCCCTGAGTGCCGATGAGGTGGCTGAGGCGTTTGGTGAGAACAGCGAGCTGGCCGTCTATGTGGGCGACGAAGGCACTGGCACTGTGACCGTGAAGTTCAAGAAGATTTCCGGCAACGACAAGTATATCTCTGCCGGCTATCCTTACCTGCTGTGGCTTGAGAGCCCCGTGAGCGGTCTGAAGTTCACGAAGGACATCTCGCCAGTGCTGACCACTGCCGAGGGGTCGACCTTCAACTACGTGGGTGTCTACGCGAAGACTACAGTCATGGCAGGCGACTACTTTGTGAAGGGCGGTGAGTTCGTAAGAGCCACTACCAACAACAGCGTGCTGCCATTCCGTGCTTACCTGAAGCTGAGAGATGGTGCAACAGCACGTGCCATCAACGTCATAATCACCGATGGCGACGAGACTACCAGCATCGACGCCGCTGAGGTGAGCGGCCTGGAGACGGAAGGCGCCTACAACTTGCAGGGCCAGAAGGTGGAAAACCTGAACCGCAAGGGACTCTACATCGTCAACGGTAAGAAAGTGTATGTGAAATAGAAAGAAAGAGAGTGTCTGGGGAAAGAAATGGTCTGGTCAGTCCATTTCTTTCCAAAGACCAAATGTGAAACATCAAACAACCAATACCACACAAAAATTATGAAGAAACAATATCGTTCACCTGAGACCCTCAGCATGCTGATGAGTCTCGGCAATGTAATGCAGGCAGTGTCTAACGTCAACATCGACAATGGAGATCTGGACCATGACATTCCCATCGGGGGCGATGCTCCTGACGGCGACGCCAGCGACAGCCGCCGAAAGAACATCTGGGAGGATGATGAAGAAGACTACTAATATATCAGATAATCATTAACACTTAAAAAACAATTAGGCTTATGAAAAAATCAATCCTTTCACTGGTGGCAGCGCTGACATGCTTGACGGCCAGTGCGCAAGTCATTCTGCAGGAAGACTTCGAGACGGGCAACACCGGGTCGAAGCCTCAGCCTGTGGCCGTGGGCGAGGGATGGGAGACCATCGACGGCTACACCGGCACAAACGTCAGCTACACTTGGCATAACTACTACTCGGATCCCGACGGCCAGACGGGGCCCACCATCAGCGGCGCCAGCTGCGCTGCCTGCGACGGCCCCATCAGTACGACCCCTACTGACGGCAGCGGCCCGCGCGAGGAGATACTGCTGTCGCCTGAGCTGACGCTCGACGACACCTACCAGCTGCAGTTCACGTGGCGCGTCAGTCCGATGAACGCTCAGGACAACTCGCGCTACGATTTCCAGGTGCGTGTGGTCAGCGGCGGCAACTTGGAGTCGGCCGAGACCATCTTCTCCATACAGAACGAGCAGATGCTGCGTGAGAGCGGTATCACGGTGTTCCCCATCACGACGTGGGACCCGCACACATCGAAGGTGGACCTGAGCGACTGGAAGGGCGAGAAGATACGCCTGGCCTTCGTCTACAAGATGCTGGCCGCCAGCAGCAATGTGCTGTGGCTTGACGACATCACGGTGACGCAGTTCACGCCTGCCACGGGGCCCGTGGCCTCGGTGTCGCTGGACCGCTATGATTTCAAGGAGGTGTACATCGGCGAGCGTCGCTACTCCGACGTCATCACCCTGACCAACACGGGCAAGGACGGACTGCAGATTACCGATGTGGAACTGCCTCAGGGCATTGCACTCACCATCGACCCCGCCACAGTGAATCTGCGCACCTATGAGAGCATCGATTTCCAACTGGCCTACACCGCCTCAATGACTTCACGAGCCAGCGGCGACGTGGTGCTCCACACCACGGGCGGCGACGTCACCATCGCTTTCACGGCACAGAAACAGTTGGTGCCTGAGGGCTATCTGCTGGAGACCTTCGAGAAGTATTTCCCGCCCGCAGGCTGGCGCAGCAGCGGCTGGGCCTGGACCACTACGGCCCTCGAGGGCGACCACTCGGTCTACAGCGGCGGCGACTTCTCAGCCACCTACCTGCGCTCGCCGCGTCTGGACCTGAGCAACGGCGGTGAACTGACGTTCACCTACTACAACTATTACTACGGCGAATCGGCACCTGAATACGACATCGAGCTGCAGGTGTCATACGACAACGGCGACACCTGGAAGACCAAGTGGGTCAGCGACTATCAGAATGGCCTGAACCAAGTGCTCACCGCGACCGTCGACTTGGGCCTGGGCTCCGACGAAAGCTATGTGCGCTGGTACTATCCCGCAGTTGAGAGCGATGATGAGGGTGCCTACGAGCACTCCAGCTTTACACTCGACCGCGTACTGCTGCCCAGCGTCTACGGCATGGACGGCGTGCCCGGCAACTGCACGCTCGTCTCGCCTGCCAACAATGCCACCGAGGTCTATCCGAAAGACATCGTCCTGAAGTGGGGGCCCGCACAGTTTGCCACGGGCTATAAGGTCTATGTGGGCACCAACACCGAGGCAAACGACCTCATTGAGGGCGCCAACGTGGGCGACGCGCTGACATACACCATCCCCGTGGCCGACTTTGAGACCACATACCGCTGGAAAGTTGTGGCCTACAACGACAAAGGCGAGTCGACCACAGCCAGCACATGGCGCTTCACCACGCAGAAGGATGCCTCAGTGATGGACTTCCCCTACGAGGAGAACTTCGATGAATGCACCAGCGCCGACCCCATCCCTACAGGCTGGCTCAGCACCTCCACCGGACAATATGCCTTTGCCAAATGGAGTCCTAACGCCAGTTACCCATACGGAGACAAGGGTGCCTGCATGGCGTCAGGCTGGCTGAACGACGGCGAGAGCACCTCGCTCACCTCACCAGAGTTCCGACTGCCTGCCGACGGCAAGAGCATGAGCATATCGTTTGTTTGGGGCAATGCCCACCCGTCAGACCTGCTCATCGACGAGACGGGACTCTTGAAGAAGAACAACGTCGAAGGCGGCAACGGCAGAGACGAGGTTGTATTCGAGATTTATTGCGATGGCGAGTGGACACAGGCTTCGTACCTGTCAGAAGGATATAACGACGACGGTGAAACCAAGTATTGGCGCAACGAGACCATCGAACTCGACCAGTATGCCGGCAAGACCGTGCAGTTCCGCTGGACCACCAACTGCTTCAAGACATACGCCGGCTACGGCGCACTCGACAATGTTGTCATCGACGGTACGGTGCTTGACGGCGTAGCCTTCAACCATGAGTCGTGGGACGCCGGCAAGGTGAACTACGGGCGTGCCGTCAACAGCGGTGACCTGTTCACCATACGCAACACTGGCAAGAGTGTGCTGCGCGTGAAGAGTGCCACCTTCGCGACGGAATATTTCGCCACCTCCATTGCTGCCGGCGATGAACTGGCCCTGGGCGACGGCAAGCACTTCGACATCACGTTCCAGGCCAAGGACGCTGAAGACACCGTTACCGACGAGCTGACCATAGAGTTTGAGAACGGCTACAAGGCCATGCTGCCCGTCAGGGGCATCGGCCTGCCGAAGGATGTGCTCTACTACGCGTTCGAGCCCAACGAGCTGGACTACCTGTGGAAGGAGGACTTCACCATGATTGACGTGGATAAGAAGGTGAACCACGAACTGGGCTACTACCTGACCACCGTGGAGAACGACGGCGGACGCTATGCTTTCACTCAGGTGACCAACAACAACACTCAGATGCTGGCCGCCGTCAGCGGCAACCACACCATTGCCGCCGCCGCACCTGCCGACGGCTCGGCGGCCGACGACTGGCTCATATCGAAGCAGCTGATACCAGCCGAGGGGGCTATGCTCGATTTCTACGCCCGCAACCTGGGCACGACGAACACCGTGTTCGTGGGCGACAACGACTTGCACCACGTGGAGGTGCTGGTCAGCGAGGCCGGCAACACCAAGACTGCCGACTTCAAGACCGTGATGAGCGACACTGAGATGGCTTATCTGGCCGAAAACGAGTGGCACCACTTTGAGGTGGACCTCTCCGACTATGCAGGCAAGAGGGTGTATGTGGCTGTGCGCCATACCACCATCAGCGCCAACGCAATGGCTTTCTTCGACGACTTCACCTTCACGGGCGTGACTGATGCCCAGACCGACGGCCTCGAGGCCGTGCAAGCCGGTCTCGGCGAGCAGGCGCAGGTGGAGGTCTATGGCCTCAACGGCATGCTGATAGCAACCGGACGCGGCGCTGCCACCCTGCAGTCGCTCGACCGCGGCATATACATCGTCAAGGTCAGCGAGCAGGGCCGTCAGCACACGCTGCGCGTAGTGAAATAAATCTTTTTCCACACTCAGGGAGAGTTAAGGGTACGACCGTTTCGCCCTTAGCTCTCCCTGATTACCCTCCCCCCCCAAAAAAACATAACTCCAATGAGAAAACTATCTTTGGTTCTAATACTCATTCTGCTGACCGTGGCGGCAGCAGATGCACAGCAACGTGACAAAAGGCTCACCATCCAGGTGACGTCGGCAGATGGCGACCAGCTGCAAGGACAACTGCTGACGCTGCTGCAGACAGACTACGACGTGAGCTACGGCCAGCTGAGACTCAATGCCGAGGGACAGTGTGTGCTCAACGCCTACGCCGGGGCCCACAGACTGATAATCGAGCGAGACGGCTTCGAGGTGCTAAGCCACGACTTCACCATCAGCGATGACGCGACAGAGCTCACCGTCAGCGTGACTCTGACGGAGAAGATCCGGCAGCCCTTCGCCCTGACGGCCACCCCCCGCCACAATGCCTATACGGGACAAGACGACATCGACGTGGCGTGGAACACCGAGGCGCCTGCCTTCTTCGACGACTTCGAGAGCTACACACCCTTTGCCATTGAGTTTGGCGAGTGGACGGGCATCGATGCCGACATGGCCGCTGCGGCAGCCCTCATAGGCAGCTATCCCAACCGCGGCGTCATGCAGTATGCCCAGATTATCAATCCGCTGGCCGTGGAGCCCACCTGGTGGTACGACTACCCCATCCTGCGCCCCTACAGCGGCCAGCAGTACGTGGGGTTCACCCGCACCAACACCGGCGTGGCCAACGACGACTGGCTCATCTCGCCTGTCATCACCGTAGGCACTGACAATGTGCTGCAGTTCATGGGCAAGGCTGCCGACCAGTACACAGAGCGCTTCATGGTCTACGTCACCACGCAGACCGAACAGCCCGTGCAGACCGACTTCGTGCGCATAGACCAGGACAACTACGAGACGGCCGACTACCGCGGCTGGCGGAAATACACCTACGACCTGTCGGCCTATGCCGGCCGGCAGATTAAGTTCGCCATCCGCTACATCAGCGACTACAACCGCTACCGCTCGTTCATGCTCATGATCGACGATGTCTACGTGGGGCAGGAGACAACGAGCGACATGTCTGGGGCGAGAAGTGCGCAGGCCTCACGACGCGCTCCTCATTGCGCCCCCCACGGCTCGCCGCTCAATCCCAACGAGACGTTCCTCATCTATCTCGACAACCTTCTCGTGGGTACCACCGACGGCTATAGGTTCACCATAGAAAAGGTCGAAGCCGGCCAGCACACTGTGGGCGTGCAGGCTGTCTACCTGCAGACACAGAGCGACATCAGCACCGTGCCGATCGACGTGCCTGCGGCGCAGCACTATGCCCACGTGATATTCCACGTCACAGCCCAGAGCATTCTCACGCCCGACGGGCAGCAACTGCGGCTGCTCAGCAAGGAGACGGCCGAGACCTACGTGCTCACCGTCAGCGACGGCCGGGCCGAGATTAGCTCTCTGCCCGTGGGGCAATATGTGGCCAGCGTGGAGCAGGGTGCCTTCGAGGCTCTGCAACAGACGGTCAGCGTGGAGGGCGACAGCGAGTTCAACATAGTGCTCCACGACTACATCATGGATCCCTACAACATCATAGCCACCACCGGCGACGACGGACTGACCATGCTGCGCTGGAACCAGGAACTCGGTTTTGCCGACAGCTTCGAGGACTACGATGACTTCGCCACAGGCACGTTCGGCGACTGGACTACCATCGACCAGGACCTGATGCCCGTCTATCCCATCGCCCTGGGCTCACCGACCAACATCATCAGTTTCCCGGGCTCAGGCACGGCCAACAACCCCATGCCCATAGCCCCCATGGTGTTCAATCCCTGGCATACCTCTCCCCCCATGCTGCCCGACGACCCTGCCATCGCAGCCCCTACGGGCGACAAGACCGTCATCTTCTTCTCGCCCCAACGCTCGCAGGCCGACAAGTGGCTCATCTCGCCACTGCTCGACATCCGCGACGGCTACCTGCTGTCAGTGAAGGCCAAGGCCTACGAGCCCATGTATCCCGAGACAATGGCTTTCTGCGTCAGCGACGGCAGCACACAACCCGCCGACTTCAGAGTTCTGAGCGAGGTGAATCCTGTCAGCGGCGGCGCGTGGACACGCTATGTCACCGACCTGTCAGACTTTGCCGGGCAGCAGGTGCGTCTGGCCGTACACTACACCTCGACCGATGCCTTCTTGTTGCAGATTGACGATTTCGCCGTGGGGCCCGAGGAAGGTCAGGGCGAAACACTGGACTACGGTAACGTGGTGCGCTTCGACATCTATCTCGACGGCACGAAGGTAGGTCAGTCGGTCACGCCCTCATTTGTCATCGGCCCGCTGTCTGAGGGCCGCCACGTGGTAGGCATTCAGGCCATCTACCGCGACGGTCAGTCGGCCATCGTGGAGTACATCATCGAAGCAACTAATGCCATCGCTTCCCCCGCTGGCTCGCCAGCTGCGACAGCGCCAACGTTCTTCGACCTCAGCGGCCGCCGCATCAATCAGCATGCACCGGTCCGGGGCTTCTATCTGACGCGACAGCCCGGCATCACACGCAAAATCATCAAATAAGACACCTGACATGAGAAAACTTATTCTACTGCTCATCCTGCTTATGCAGACTGCCATCGGGCTGCAGGCACAGACACGCTACGTGGGCTACACCACTGACGACAGCATCAGCGTGAAGGGAGGAGCCTTCGGCCAGGCCGGCACCTACACCATCGGAGCACTTGCCACGCCGCAGATGCTCTCTGCCTACGAGGGTTGCCGCATATTGGGACTGCGCGTAGCTGCCGCTCTGCCGTTGGGGCGCACCCGTACATTCATCTACCAGGCAGACGGCAACAGTCTGACGCCCGTCGTCGAGCAACGCCAACGCCTCTACGAGGGCTGGAACACGGTGCTGTTCAACGGCGACGGCTACACCATCAGCGGCAGTGAGACGCTCTTTTTCGGCTTCGACTACGAGGAGACCGACGAGATGGTGAACAACTCCGAGGGCGGTCTCTGCGGTGTGGGCGACGAGGTGGACGGCGGCTTCTATGCCTACGGCGACTTCGGCAGCGGACTGGGGCTCTACCAGCTCACCGGCATCGGCCGCCTCTGCGTGCAACTCATCGTCGACGTCAGCTCGCTGCCGCAGTACGACCTTGACCTCAGCGAGATGCTGCACGGCTTCAAATATAAGAAGGCCGGCGAGAACATCGACGCACTCTGCACCTTCACCAATGTCGGTCTGAACGCCATCGACAGCTATCAGCTGGGCTATCAGATTGACGATGGACCTGCCGTGCTGCAGGACTTCAGCAAGCCGCTGCCCGAGGGGCGCGAGGAGGCGTGGCTGTTCACCTGCACTCTGCCTGCCGACATGGCCGTGGGCATGCACCGCCTGAGCGTCTTCGTCAGCACGGTGCAGGGTGAGCCGCTACACGAGCGGTCGAAGAACGACACACTGACTGCCAGCTTCGCCGTCTACGAACAGAGTATGCAGTGCGACAAGGTCTACCTCGAGATATACACCGACCAGACCTCACCCTACGTGCCCTATCTGGATGAGGCCATCAAAGAACTGAAGCAGGGAGCCTCGGCCGACATGACGGCCATCGTCAGCGTACACCGCCCGGGCACGCCCTTGGCCATCGACGAGAGCGCCTATCTGCACGAGCTCTACGCCTATACATGGCCCACGTTCACCATCAATCGCGCCTACTTCCCCGGCGAGTCCCATGTGGCATACGACGTCAACGACTATCTGCCCGTACTACCCCCCTCCATGACGGCAGGCATCATCGGCGACATGATTATTCAAGACTATGCCACACCGTCGTTTGCCGACATCAGTCTGCAGGCCGACTACAGTCCCTCAGACCGCACACTCAGCGTGACGGCAACAGGCAAGCTGCTGCCCGAGGCACAAGCCATCTACGGCGACCTGGCCCTGACGCTGATACTCACCGAGGACAGCGTGATGAGCCAGCAGAGCGTCTACAGCACCACGTCGCAGTTTACCACCAACGTTCAGGACTACAAGCACGATGACGTGCTGCGGGCCTACATGACGCCGCCTACGGGGGCCACGCTCCACGCGGCCGACGGTACCTACACGGCCACCTTCGCCACCACGCTCGACGCTGCATGGAATCCTGCACGCATGCATCTGACGGCCCTGCTGACCAAGGCAGTGGACTACGTCAGCAACGAAAACCTGCCCGACGTAGACATCGTCAACGCCACCACGCTCTACCTGGGGCAGCTGCCCGCGATACTCGGCATCACGGCCGCGCCTGCCAGCGTGGAGCGGCCCGCGGCCTTCTTCACGCTCGACGGCAAGTCCGTCAGCCCGTCGCAGCTACGCCATGGCATCTACGTGCAGCGCACGGCCGGCGGCACCATGCGCAAGGTGGCCGTGAAATAGACTTTTGGATGATGCCCATGCACAAGGCGCAAAAATACATTAAAATATCCGGGCTCTTGCATAGTGTTCGGATATTTTTTTGTATTTTTGCCGACAAAACAAAGAAAAACGATAGATGAAGCACCTGCGATATGTCCTCATACCACTGCTACTGCTGCTCTTCACAGGGCAGAGGGGGCAGGCTGCCTGCGTGGTTGACCAGGGAGGGGAGACAGCCTGCAGGGCCATCGAAGGGAAACGACTGCCGCCATCGGCACCGGCAGCTGTGCTGAGCGATGCTACAGGCGGCTACAGGCTGACCACCACGCGGCCGCAGCGAGTGACGACGACACACACGGCCCAAAGCCACCAGTCGCCCGGCAAGATAGGCGGAGCGGGACAGAGCCGTCCTCTCGCCCCACAGTATTCACGCTTTAAGACCTTTGGCGGATGGCTATGCCGCATGGAACTGCCTTTCCGCCCTTTCGTCTCGCGCTTCTACTACATCATAGCGCTGAGGCGAATCATTCGTTAGATGACATACTGCACAACGATGCACAACTAATATACACTACAACATCTAACGACTAATATTATCTTATTATCATGCCAAACATTAATAATCTGGAGATGGCAGAGGCCATCGCCAACCATCAACATATTGTCATCAAGAAGTCACTTTTCGGTCGAAAGGCCGTATATCAGCCCACGGGCAGCCCCGTGGAAGTCATCGTCAACGAGTATTCACTGGCCGAGGGCGACCGTCTGGAGCGACTATTACAGCTGCCCACCGACCGTCTGGATGCCGAGCTGAAGCAAGGCGGAGCCCCCACGCCTACAGCGGTAGGCCCGCTGCGCCTGGAGGTGTGCCGCTCGAAAGACGGGCAGTTCTGCGCTGCGCAACTGTTCCGCTTCAACGACTTCAAATATCACGCCGTCAGCGAGTGGCTGGCCTGCGAGGGCAGTGACGCCGCCGTGCTGTCGGCCATAGTCGGAAGATAAGCCACACAGTTCAAAAGACAGACCGGCGCTGGCCATGATTTGGTCGTAGCCAGTGCCGGTTTGCCTTCGTATTAACATCAAAAAAAATTGTTCACCATGTACTTCACCCTGATACTCCTGGCCATCACGGCCATGTTGTTTGCCGTCGGGCGGGTGCGCTCCGACGTAGTGGCACTGTGTGCCCTCATCGCCCTGCTCATGGCAGGCATCCTGACCCCGCAGGAAGCACTGTCGGGCTTCTCCAGCCCCGTGGTCATCATGATGGCAGGCCTGTTCATCGTGGGCGGCGGCGTGCTGCAGACAGGACTGGCCAAGATGCTGTCGGCACGCCTGCTGCGGCTGGCAGGCGGCAGCGAGACGGGGCTCTTCCTGCTCGTCATGCTGGGCACGGCCACCATAGGAGCCTTTGTCAGCAACACGGGCACGGTGGCACTGATGCTGCCCATCGTGGTATCGATGTGCGCCGCCACAGGCACCAGTTCGCGCCGCCTCCTCATGCCACTGGCCTTCGCCAGTTCGCTGGGCATACTGACGCTGATCAGCACGCCGCCCAACCTGGTGATTGACGAGACACTGCGCGAGGCGGGGCACCAGGGACTCTCGTTCTTTTCGTTTCTGCCCGTGGGTCTGGTGTGTCTGGCCGTAGGCATCGTGGTGCTGCTGCCGCTGTCGCGCCTGTTTCTGAGTGACAAGAGCGGAGAGAATGCCGACAACTCGCAGCGGGGCAAGACACTGACGCAGCTGGTCAGGGAATATCGGCTGACCGACGATGTGGCCCGCATCACCGTGACGCACGGCTCGCCCGCCATCGGACGTACCATCGGCGAGCTCGACGTGCGCCAGCGCTACGGCCTGACGGTGATGGAGGTGCGCCGTGAACGCAAGCGCATCGCCGGCGGACTGGTGCCGGGCGGTCTGGTGAAGGACATCTCGCAGACTCTGGCCACGGGCGACGTGAGGCTGCAGGAGGGCGACATCGTGCTGCTCTCGGGACCTGAGAGCGGCGCTACGCGGCTGGCCAAGGAGTATGCGCTGAGCATCTCGTTTGATGCCACCGAGCTGGAGTTCTACGACATCGGACTGGCTGAGCTGGTGTTGCTGCGCCAGTCGAAGTTTGTGGGGCGCCGACTGAGCGAGACGGGTTTCCGGTCAAAATACAGCATCAATGTGCTGGGCCTGCGCCGCGGCTCCGACATCATCAGAGACCGTCTGGCCGAACTGAAGCTGCAGGATGGCGACGTGCTGCTGGTGCAGGGCTCGTGGGCCAACATCGGACGCCTGCAGGACGACGAGGAGTATTTCGTGGTGCTGGGCCAGCCGCTGGCCGAGGCAGCCCATGTCACGCTCGACTACAAGGCGCCGCTGGCCGCACTTATCATGCTGGCCATGGTGGCCATGATGGTGTTCGACTTCATCCCCGTGGCACCGGTCACGGCAGTGCTTACCGCCTCGGTGGCCATGATTCTGACGCGCTGCTTCCGCAGCGTCGAGGCAGCCTACAAAACCATCAACTGGGAGTCGGTCATACTCATCGCAGCCATGATGCCCATGTCGGTGGCACTGGAGAAGACGGGAGGCTCGCAGCTCATCTCGCAGACGCTGGTCAGCATGCTCGGCAGCAGCAGTCCGCTGCTGCTCCTTGGCGGCATCTACTTCACCACCTCGCTGCTCACCATGTTCATCTCAAACACGGCCACGACCGTACTCATGGCCCCCATCGCCATGTCGGCGGCTCAGTCGGTGGGCGTCAGTCCGTTGCCCATGCTCTTCGGCGTGGCGGTGGCAGCCAGCATGTGCTTCGCCTCGCCCTTCTCAACGCCCCCCAATGCACTGGTGATGCGTGCCGGCCGCTACTCGTTCATGGATTATGTGCGCGTCGGTCTGCCTCTGCAGATTATCATGGGCGTCGTCATGACGTTTGTGCTGCCCTTGCTTTTCCCCTTCTGAGCGCGGCAACGCCAGGACAAAAGCATTGCTATCGTTTGGGATTATGGCCATAATTTGAAAGATTATGGCCATAATCGCTGAAATTATGGCCGTAATTTTACGCCGTTCGAATTATTTTTAGTACTTTTGCACAAAGTATTTCTAATCAAAAACAAACAAACTATGGGATTAATTGAACAGATTATTGCGCGTGCCAAGAGTAACAAGCAGCGCATCGTGCTCCCCGAGGCCGAGGAAGAACGCACTCTGACGGCGGCCGACCGCGTGCTGGCCGACGGCGTAGCCGACCTGATACTGATAGGCAACCCCGACAAGGTGCATGCCCTGGCTCGCGAGAAGGGGCTGACGCACATCGGCCAGGCCACGCTCATCGACCCGCTGAACTATGAGCGCAGCGAAGAGCTGGCACAGCTGCTGCAGAAGCTGCGCGAGAAGAAGGGCATGACCATCGAGCAGGCCCGGGAACTGGTGAAAGACCCTCTCTACCTGGGCTGCATGATTATCAAGACGGAGGGGGCCGACGGCCAGATAAGCGGTGCGCTCTCGACGACGGGCGAGACCCTCAGGCCCGCCCTGCAGATTATCAAATGCGCACCGGGCATCACCTGCGTGAGTGGTGCCATGCTGATGATTACCAACAAACCGGAGTTTGGCGAAGACGGCATACTCGTGGTGGGCGACGTGGCCGTGACGCCCATGCCCGATGCCGACCAGCTGAGCCAGATTGCCGTGTGCACGGCACAGACGGCTAAGAGCGTGGCCGGCTTCAAGGACCCGCGCGTGGCCATGCTGAGCTTCTCTACGAAAGGCTCGGCTACGCACGAGGTGGTGGACAAGGTGATTGAGGCCACGCGTCTGGCCCGTGAGCTCGACCCGGAGCTGAAGATTGACGGCGAGCTGCAGGCCGACGCCGCCCTGGTGCCCTCAGTGGGGCAGAAGAAGGCACCGGGCTCGCATATTGCCGGACAGGCCAACGTGCTGGTATTCCCCAACCTCGAGGTGGGCAACATTGCCTATAAAATGGTGCAACGCCTGGGCGACGCCATCGCCGTGGGCCCCATCCTGCAAGGCATTGCACGCCCCGTAAACGACCTGAGCCGCGGCTGCTCGGTAGACGACATCTACTATCTCGTAGCCATCACCGCCTGCCAGGCCATGGACGCCAAGAAGTGATACCTCTCCCGACCTGCCAAAAGGGGAGAAGACGGCCCTGCCGGACTCTCCTCGAATGGGAGGAAGGGCTACTGGATTCTTGGTTTAGATAGTTAGCACGTAAACATCATAAACATCTACAATATTATATTAGGAAGCCTGACAATCCCCCTGAAATTCGCCAGGCACTCCCCTCCAGCAGAGGGGTCGGGGGAGACTTATGAAGATTCTTGTATTAAATTGTGGCAGTAGCTCCATCAAGTACGCACTGTACAACATGGACGATAAGAGTGTAATGACCTCGGGCGGCGCTGAGCGCGTCGGCATGGAAGGGTCGTTTGTGAAAGTGAAGCTGGCTAATGGCGAGAAGCGCCAAGTCATGCACGACATACCCGAGCACACAGAGGGCGTGAAGTTTATCTTCTCGCTGCTCACCGACCCGGAGATAGGCGTCATCAAGAGCCTCAGCGAGATTGACGCCGTGGGCCACCGCATGGTGCACGGCGGCGAGAAGTTCAACAAGAGCGTGGTGCTCACACCGGAGGTGCTCGAGGTCTTCGAGCAGTGCATCGACCTGGCACCGCTGCACAACCCTGCCAACCTGAAGGGTGTGCACGCCGTGCAGGAGCTGATGCCCAGTCTGCCGCAGGTGGGTGTGTTTGACACTGCCTTCCACCAGACCATGCCCCGCGAAGCCTATATGTATGCCATACCCTACTACCTCTATAAGCAATATGGCGTGCGCCGCTACGGATTCCATGGCACAAGTCACCGCTACGTGTCGCAGCGTGTGTGCGAGTTCCTCGACGTGAACCCGAAGGGCAAGCGAATCATCACCTGCCACATAGGCAACGGCGCCTCGATTGCCGCCGTGAAAGACGGCCGGTGCATCGACACGTCGATGGGGCTCACTCCCCTGGAGGGCCTGATGATGGGCACGCGCTCGGGCGACATCGACGGCGGTGCCATCACCTTCCTGGAGAAGAAACTCGACCTGGATGCCGACGGCATGTCGAACCTGCTGAACAAGCAGAGTGGCGTGCTGGGCATCACTGGCGAGTCGAGCGACATGCGCGACATTGAGAACGCGGCCTCCGGCGGCGACGAGCGTGCCAGGCTGGCCCTCGGCATGTATTTCTATCGCATCAAGAAGTACATCGGAGCCTATGCAGCTGCCATGGGTGGCGTAGACATCATCGTGTTCACGGCCGGTGTAGGCGAGAACCAGACGGGTATGCGCTACGACGTGTGTCAGGGGCTGGAGTTTCTCGGCGTGAAGATTGATGCCGAGAAGAACCGCGTGCGCGGCGAGGAGGCCGTCATCTCTACTGACGACTCGCGCGTGAAGGTGTGCGTCATCCCCACCAACGAGGAGCTCATGATAGCCACCGACACGATGAACCTGCTCTGAGGCTGCGCTGAGCCAACTGCTGCGAGCCTGCAACCGGTGCCCCCGTGCCTTGACGGAGCGCCGATGGCAGGCTCGTAGCTTTTCACGTTGGCGACTGCGCCCCAAGAGCGCGTCGTCAGACGTTGCCATTGACATATTGCCGCGGCGTCATGCCGACGACATTCTTGAATGCACGCACAAAGTTGGAGTAATCGGAGAATCCGCACTGGCTGGCCACTACACTGAAGCCGATGTGCATGTTCTTTTTGAGCAGCTGCTGTGCTTTTCCTATCTTTACCCGCTGGATGTAGGCCACAGGCGTATAGCCGGTCAAGGCGTTGGTTTTGCGATAGAACTGGCGGCTGCTCATGCACATGGCCGACGCCACCAGAGCAACATTCACCTCGTGGCCCTTGTCGAGCTCACTGTGTATAATGTCAACCATCTTGATCAGGAAACGCCGATTGGCATCGTCCGCCTTGTCAGTCTGCTTAGTGCCATCGCCCACCACGATGTACTCGTACTTGTCGCGCAACCGCCGGCGCTGTTCCAGCAAGTTGCCCACGCGCACCAGCAGTTCTGTGCTATTAAACGGCTTAGCTATATAGGCATCGGCGCCGACCTCGTATGCCTTGATGCGGTCCTCGTCGGCCTGCTTTGCAGTGAGCAGGATGACGGGAATATGGTTGGTTATCACATCGCTCCTTATCTGTCGACACACCTCCAGCCCGTCTACGCCTGGCATCATCAGGTCGGTGATGACAACGTCGGGCACCATTGCCTTGGCTTTCTCCACTCCCTGTTCGCCATTGTAAGCATAGCTGACACCATACTGTGCAGGAAACGAACTGCCAATATAGTCAGCTACGTCGCGGTTGTCTTCGATAATCAGCACCTGAATGCCATTGGGCCGGCCGCGAGAGTCGGCCCTGGTTGTCTCACTGTCCAGAATCATGGGCATGTTGCCGGTACCTGCCGCATCGAAAGAAGCGAGCGCAGTGGTGCCATGCCGCAAGG
Organism: Prevotella sp.; assembly: GCA_017934525.1. Classification (GTDB taxonomy): domain Bacteria; phylum Bacteroidota; class Bacteroidia; order Bacteroidales; family Bacteroidaceae; genus Prevotella. The sequence goes on along the minus strand of JAGBJJ010000048.1, from coordinate 17,954 downwards.
GCAGTCTCAGCAGGAAGGTCGTGCCGCTACCCACGGTGCTCTCCACGTGGATGCTTCCTCCCACGTCGTCGACTATCTGCCTCACCAGCGCCAGCCCGACGCCGGTACCGAAGTTGTGAGCATTGCTTCCGGCTTGATAGAAAAGGGAGAAGATATCCTCCAGGTTTTCCTGCGGAATGCCGATGCCAGTGTCGCTGACCTCCACCGCCAGCTGATTGTCCTCCTCTTTGACGCGCACAGCCACCTGCCCATACTTGGGGGTGAACTTCAAGGCATTTGAGATAAGGTTGTTCATAATCTTGTTGATATAGTCTGGCACAAAGTCGGCATTCACACTGTCTACGGCAAAAAACTTCAGCACGATGCCACGGCCGTCGGCATAGTCGCGATAGCTCTCTACAATCATGCTGATGTAGGCCGCAACGTCGCCGTTTCGCCATTCGGGCTCTCCCACGGCCGACTTTATCTTCGATATGTCAAGCAGCTGGTTGATCAGCGTGAGCAGCCTGTTGCCTTGGCGCATGATGACCTGTGCCCTCTCCCTTGACAATGCGTCGGACCTGTCGCCCTCTGCAATATTCTGCGACAACCCAAGAATCACCGTGAGGGGTGTGCGGAACTCGTGAGTGATGTTAGTGAAGAACGTCTCTCTCAGGTTGCTCATCTGCTTGAGCACCCTGTGGCTCCGGGCACGGGTGCGCAGGGTATAGAGCAACATGACCAGCGTGGCAAGCAGCAGCAAAGTGACGAGAGCGAAAATGCCGTATGACACATACCTTGAAGTACGTTCCTCCTTCAGCTCATGGTACATCTGACTCATCTGCTTCTCCTGCCATCCGCGCTCAATGTTCATGCTGACATTGTTGATGCGGTTCATCATCTCACGGTCCATCACGCTGTCCTTCAGGGCCATCGCCTTCACATGGTGGTCCAGCGCCTGCCGGTAGTCGCCCTGCCGCTCGAAGATGTGGTAGTAGAGCGTGTGAATGTCGGCCAGATGCTCGTTCGACCTGATTTTCTTTGCCATGCCCTGGGCCTTGGCCAGAATGTCGATGGCGCGTGCCTCCCTGCCCATCTTGTGAGCAATGCCGGCCAGGGCGGTCAGCGAGTTAAGGGCGTGCCATTCGTCTTTCGACGCCTTCATCAGCTCGTAGGCGGCCTCATACTCCTCCGACGCCCTCTCATAGGCTCCGCCTTTCTCATACAGCTGCCCGAAGTTGATATGGCTGAGCGCCACGCCAAGTGTGCTGCCCGCCTCGCGATTCAGCACCATCGACCGCCGGTAATACTCCCAGGCCGAATCGTTCTGTTCCCTGCTGCTGAAGATGAAGCCCAGATTGGCCCAGTTGATGGCCTGGCCGAGGGCACTGCCCAGAGCCTCCTCGCCCTTCAGCGCCATGCGCAGCAGGCTGTCAGCACGCTCATAGTTGCCCATCGTCATGTAGATGTTGCCGAGACCGTTGAGCGACATCACCCGATTTTTGCGGGCTGTCAGCGAGGTGTCGCTATGCTCCTCGCTGGTCTTCCACGCGCGGTAGTGGTAGTCCTGCGCCACGTCGAGCACCCCCATGCGGCGGTAGTCGGTGCCTATGTTGTTGAGGGCCATCACCATCTCCAGCGTGTCGCCGGCTGCATCCGACTGCCGCAGTCCTTCCATGTGGCAACTCAGCGCCTCGTCGAACCGGCTCTCGTTGCGCAGGGCCTTGCCCCATTCGCGCAGGGCAACGATGCTGCCCAGCCGGTCGCCGTTGCCCTCAAGCCGTTTTTGCAGCGAGGCCAGCGAGTCGGTGGCATGCACCTGCCTCACGATGCTGTCGGCCGTACGTCGGTCGGCCTGAGTGAATCTGGCCTGCTCCTTCTGGCATGATGCTACAGCCAACACAGCCACAACCATCACGCCTGCGGCTGACAATGATAAAAATTTGGATATAACCTGGTATAATATTCGGTTTTTATTTGCCATCTAATTCAGTTTTTCTATCGTCTACAAAGGTACGAAAAAAAACTTAAACCGCAAAATAAAGAGAGAAATGTAATCAAAATATCTCTTTCGAGGTATTATCCGGGCCACACGGGGACAACTTTTTGTGCCGACAATCTGTCACTGCCTTTGTCTTTAAATAAAGCCCCAGCGAGCATTTCATGTCCGATTATGCAAGAAAAAGCCAACGGAAGAAAGTCTGAAACTGCAAGTTTTTTGGCCGATTACGCAATGCCGATATACATCAAGAAATGGTGAAGTGAAACTCGACGGCAGCACTTATACCGGACTCCTGAAGATAAGCAGCACGGCCAGCATCAGCAATGTCACCGACGAACCTGCCACGGCGGCAGACCACGTCTACACACTTGACGGCATCAAGCTCAAGGTGGCCCCAGCCAAACTGCCCAAGGGTGTCTACATCGTAAAAGGAAAGAAGATGGTGAAGAGATAGCCTTCTCCCCCCCTGCGGCACCTGGCTGCAGGCGAGGCCAGCTGTTTTGCCAGTCGTGTCCTCGACGCCGATAAGGATGACGCCGCTTGGGTGGTTGGCAAATGCCACTACCTCAGCAGCCATCTTTTTTACGCAGCTTCGCGTTGTTGGTCATGCTATATTTGGCTTTCGCCTTCTATATACTGTGACATGAAGAGGTGCTCGCCGTCCCAGACGACATAGCTGAACTGCGAAATCCAATCGCCGAGGATGATGACACGGGCCTTCTTTGTGAGCTGCAAATCAACCTCGATATGGCGGTGTCCATAGATGAAGTAGTCTACGTTGGAGTGATACTGTATGTATTTCTTCGTGTATAGGATAAGGTGTTCGCGGTTCTCGCCCATGTAGGGAGGCTCTTCGCCGGTGGGTCGTTTCATGCGGGAGTGCTTGGCCCACGTAAGCCCGAACCACATGCCCCAGCGGGGATGGATGGCCGAGAACAGGCGCTGGCACGTTCTGTTGTGAAACATGGCGCGAATGAGTTTGAACTTCTTGTCGGGGTCGCCCAGTCCGTCGCCGTGAGCCAGATAGAATATCTTACCATAGATTTCGGTGGTGAGCGGCTGTTTATGCAGTATAACGCCACACTCGCGCTCCAGATAATTGTAGGCCCATATGTCGTGGTTGCCGGTGAAATAATGCACCTCGACGCCCATGTCGGTCAGTTCCGAGAGTTTGCCGAGGAAGCGGGTGTAGCCACGCGGCACCACATAGCGATATTCATACCAGAAGTCGAACATATCGCCGAGCAGATAGACGGCCGCCGCCTTCGTCTTGATAGAATCAAGGAATCGCACCAGGCGCCGCTCCTGCATGCGCTTGTGGTCGAGGGCCCAAGAACCGAGATGGGCGTCGCTTAAGAAAAATATCTGTTTCATTGTGGCATGTTTTTTTAGGTGCTCACTCAAAACCCAGTTCGACGCGAGCTTCTTCACTCATCATCGACTGATCCCAGGCGGGCTCGAAGACAAGGTTGACATTGGCGACCTTCACGCCCTCCAGACTCTCTACCTTCGTGCGCACATCCTCGAGGATGAAGTCGGCGGCGGGACAGTTGGGAGCGGTAAACGTCATGTCGAGGTCGACGGTGACTTCCCCGCCATTGTCTGGGGAGCCCTGAGGGGCTGCCTTGTCGGCTTTCACATCAATCTTATAGATCATGCCCAGGTCGTAGATGTTTACAGGTATCTCGGGGTCGTAGACCGTTTTGAGCACATCGACGATGCGCTCCTCCATAGTGGTTTTCTCTGCTTGCGTCATTTTTCTTTTTGTTTGCAAAGATAATGCAAAAAGCGCAAACTACAAAATAAAAAGCCTACAATCTGCCTGATTCGTGGTAGGAAAAGTATTGTCCGTCGGTGATGATGACGTGGTCCATAAGATACAGGCGCATCACATCGCATGCCTTCTTGATGCGCAGGGTGAGGTCGTCGTCTTGCCGGCTGGGGCGTATGCTGCCGCTGGGATGATTGTGGCACACGGCCAGAATGGTGGCATTGGAAAGCACTGCCTCGCGCATGATGATGCGCACGTCGACACTCACTTCCGAGATGCCGCCGTGGGCAATACGTACCTTCTTAATCAGACGGAAGCTCTGGTTCAGGAGCAGCACCCAGAACTCCTCCACGTCGAGGTCTTGCATCAGCGGGTGCATGTGGTTATAGACGCGTGTGGCACTGTTCAGCTCGGGACGCTGCTCGGGCGTCTCGGCCTGCCGGCGCTTGCCCAGCTCGCAGGCGGCGAGGATAGTGATGGCCTTGGCCTCGCCGATGCCGTTATACTGACAGAGGTCGTGGATGCTTTTCTTGCCCAGCGTATTGAGATTATTGTTGCAATCGCTGAGTATCTGCTGCATCAGCTCAACGGCCGTCACGCCAGGGCGTCCGGAGCCTATCAGTATGGCTATCAGCTCGGCGTTGCTCAGCGTCTCGGGTCCGTGGTCGCGCAACTTCTCGCGGGGCTGGTCGTCGGGCGACCAGTTGGCTATCGTCAGTCGCTCGCTCATTGATAGAAGTTTTTCTCGAAGGCCGTAAACTCGTCTCTCTTCAGCACGCAGCGTTTCCACCAGCTCTCAATGAACCCCATACCATAGCCCATGAGCTGCACGAAGGCGGCGGGCACGCTGAGCAGCCCCACCTTCAGGCTCTTGTTCTTCAACGCAGAGTCAACGAAGATGACACCACTATATAATAATATAGGCAGCCACGGGGCGAAGCACATCCAGTAGAAGCGGTCGGGGTCGATGTAGTGCATCAGAGCACGGCCGACGGCAGAGATGAGCACAAGACCGATGACACCCACGGTGAAGACGGCGGGAAGCAGGTGGACAAGCTTCAGCGTGCCGGGATGACGCTTCGAGAGGTTGATGCGGGCAATGCCGCTGTTGTATACCTGCCGGAAGAACTTCCTGAAGTCGGTGCGCCGCTTGTGCCACACCCAGGCCGAGGGCAGCAGTGCCGTGCGATAGCCAGCCTCAACGATGCGGTAGCTGAAGTCGATGTCTTCGCCGAAGCGCATCTTCGAGAATCCACCCAAGCTGAGGTAGACGTCGCGGCGGATACCCATGTTGAACGAGCGGGGGTAGAACTTATCCATCTTCTTCCCCTTGCCGCCGCGTATGCCGCCAGTGGTGAAAAAAGAGGTCATGGAGTAGCTAATGGCCTTCTGCACCGGTGTGAACGAAGGGTTGGCGGCATCGGGGCCGCCCCAGGCGTCACACCTCTCTCTCAGCACGCTTTCGCCGCTCTGCTCAGGAGCTAATTCTTCACTGACATGAGCGAGGTAATCGTCAGGCAGCACCACATCCGAGTCGAGCACGATGAGCCACTGGCCCCGGGCCCGTTCGGCACCGTAGTTACGACTCTGCCCCGGCCCGCTGTTGTCCTTGTAGTAATAATGCAAGTCAAGGATGCCCGCATACTTGTCGCAGACATCCTTGCACTTGTTTTTCGAACCGTCTTCAACGATTATCACCTCAAAATCTTTCACTCTCTGCAGGCATAGGCTCTGCAGAAGTTCGTCGACCTCGTCAGGCCGGTTGTAGACGGGAACGATGATTGAGTAGTTCATAATTCTTAGTGCATGGCTCATAGTTCCTGATGCAAAGCCAGGGGACACAGACCTACTATGAACTATGCACTATGAACTATGAACGGAAGAAGAGAGTTACTCCTTGGCACGGGCCAGATAGCTGCCGTCGCGGGTGTCGACCTGAATGAGGTCGCCCTCGTTGATGAACAGGGGCACACGCACCTCAGCGCCGGTCTCTACGATGGCGGGCTTCAGGGTGTTGGTGGCGGTGTCGCCCTTGATACCAGGCTCCGAGTGAGTGACGCGCAGCACGGTCTTCACAGGCATTTCGGCATAGAGCACGGTGCCGTCGGTGGTGTCGCTCACCACTTCCACAATGTCGCTCTCCTTCATATACTCATGGCCGATGACGAGCTCGTTGTCGATGGGAATCTGCTCGAAGGTCTCCTGATTCATGAAGATGCGTCCCGACTGATCCTCATAGAGATACTGGTAGGGGCGGCGCTCGATGACGACGTCCTCGAGCTTCTCGCCGATGTTGTAGCGGCGCTCCAGCACGCGGCCGTCGCTGACGTTCTTCAGCTTGATGTTCATGATGGTGTTACCTTTACCCGGCTTGCGATGCTGGAAGTCGATGCAAACCCAGATGGCGCCGTCCATACGGATAGCGGTGCCTTTCTTAATGTCTTGTGAGTTAATCATACAGTTTAAAATAATGTAATTTTTGATTTCTGGGTGCAAAGGTACGCATTTTTCCGAAAAAAACATAAAATCTTTAGCTAAATTTCGTTGTTTTCTTGCGTAATTAAAAAGATTTGTGTAATTTTGCAGCCCGAAACGCTCGAATATTAACAAAACATAATAGTAAAAGCAATGAAAAGAACATTTCAGCCGCACAATCGTCGCCGCGTGAACAAGCATGGTTTCCGCGAGCGCATGGCCACGAAGAATGGCCGCCGCGTCCTGGCTTCACGCCGCGCAAAAGGTCGCAAGAAGTTGACCGTTTCAAGTGAGCGTCACGGGAAGTAATATTCTGCTGACGTTGCAAGACGACGAATAAACGGGGCTATGCCGAAGTGCATAGCTCCGTTTGTTGTATGTATGTAGTCCCCGGCATCTCCGCACCGCCTTTGTGCACACAGCAAAGCGGCCCGACGAGCAGAGGCGCCAGACCGCTTTGCACGCAGCGTCGGGCTACTGCCGCAGGGCGCGCATGGCGTTGAGCACGGCCAGCACCGTGACACCCACGTCGGCAAAGACGGCCATCCACATCGTGGCGGCGCCGCAGGCTGCCAGCAGAAGCACGGCCACCTTCACCCCGATGGCAAACACCACGTTCTGGCGCGCGATGGCCAACGTGCGGCGGGCAACGGCGATGGCCCGGGCCACCTTCGACGGCTGGTCGTCCATAATCACCACGTCGGCAGCCTCGATGGCAGCATCACTGCCCAGTGCGCCCATGGCGACACCCACGTCGGCACGAGCCAGCACAGGCGCATCATTGATACCATCGCCCACGAAAGCCAGTCGGCTGCCCGCCGACTGCTCAGCGAGCAGGCGCTCCATGTGTTGTAGCTTGTCGGCAGGCAGCAGTTCGGCATAGTGTTCGGTCAGCTGCAGGCGCGTGGCCACGCGGGCAGCCACCTCGCTGCGGTCGCCGGTAAGCATCACGATGCGCGCCACGCCCAGCTGCTTCAGCTGCTCCACAGCCTCACGACTGTCGTCTTTCAGCTGGTCGCTAATCACGATGTGGCCTGCATAATCGCCGTTGATGGCCACATGGATGATGGTTCCGGGCAGCGTGCACTCATGCCAGTGGGCACCGGCGGTATCCATCATCTTCGTGTTGCCCACACACACCACATCGCCGCCCACACGGGCACGGATGCCCTGCCCGGCTATTTCCTCCACGTCGCTCACACGGCAGCCGTCGGTGGCCTCGTCGGGGAAGGCTTCACGCAGGGCTGCGCCTATGGGATGCGTGGAGAAATGCTCCACATGGGCTGCCAGATGGAGCAGACGGTTGTCGCCGCCGTGTTCGGGGTGTATAGCCTCCACAGCAAATTGCCCGCGGGTGAGCGTGCCGGTCTTGTCGAACACCACCGTGCCTACCTTCGACAGCACATCCATATAATTGGCACCCTTGATGAGTATGCCGTGGCGCGACGCACCGCCTATGCCGCCGAAGAACGTCAGGGGCACGCTGATGACCAGCGCGCAGGGGCATGACACCACCAGGAACATCAGTGCCCGATAGAGCCACTCGGGGAAGAGGGCCACGAACGAGGTGCCGCCGTCAGCACAGGCAGCTATGGCCAGCGGGGGCGCCACGGCCAGCACCACGGCGGCCACCACCACTACGGGGGTGTAGATGCGGGCAAAGCGGGTGATGAAGGTCTCGCTCTTCGACTTATGCTCGCCGGCGTGCTCCACCAGTTCGATAATCTTCGAGGCAGTGCTCTCGCCGAAGGTCTTGGTGGTGCGCACCCTGATGAGCCCCGACAGGTTGACACAGCCCGACGCCACCTCGTCGCCCACACCCACCTGTCGCGGCACGCTTTCGCCCGTCAGGGCTACGGTGTTGAGAGCCGATACGCCGTCAGTCACCACGCCGTCGAGGGGTATCTTCTCGCCAGGCTTCACCACGATGGTCTCACCTACGGCCACCTCGGCAGGCGACACGGCAAGCTCAGCACCGCCGCGCCACACGCTGGCCACGTCGGGGCGTATGTCCATCAGATGGGCAATGCTGGCGCGGCTCTTGCCTTCGGCATAGCCCTCAAAGAGCTCGCCCACCTGAAAGAAGAGCATCACGAACACGGCTTCAGGAAACTGCGTCTCGGCGCCAGGCAGGAAACCGATGCACAGGGCCCCGATGGTGGCCACCGACATGAGGAAATGCTCATTGAAGGCTTCGCCGTGGAGCAGGCCTTCAATTGCTTCCCTGAGCGTGTCATGGCCTATGAGCAGATAAGGCACCAGATAGATTATCAGCAGCTGCCACACCGGCAGCGCGAAGGTTTTCTCAACGATGACGGCTGCCACGAGCAGACAGGCCGTCAGACCGATGAGCAGCAGCTGGCGCCGCATACTGCCGTCGTGCTCGTGATGATGATGGTGGTCGTGGCCGCAGCAGTCGCCGTGGTGATGACCGTGGCCGCAGCAGTCGCCGTGGTGATGGTGATGGTGGTGCTCGCAGTGAGCATCGCGGGGTGTTTCTTCGTTCTTCATCTTCTTACGTATTTATTCTCGGGTGCAAAGTTACGGAAAACATCGTGCAACCCAGTTGCAAATATGTGCCTTACCGCCTTTTTTCAATACCCATGCCAGCAAATGTCAAGTTTTAAAGGGTAGAAAATGAAATTATTCGTCGTTTTGTTCGTCACTTACACCTTTTTTTTATAACTTTGTGCCACAAAATACAATGCAACGCTATGAACGCGAAAGAATTCAGACAGAAACTGACGTCGCCGCTGCTGTGGGGCAATCTGCTGGCCATGGCTCTTGTGGTGGTGGCCTTAATCTTCGGTCTCATCTGGTGGCTGTCAATCTACACTCATCATAACAAGACGGTGGAGGTGCCCGACCTCTATGGCATGGACTACTCCACGGCCATCGAGCGACTGAAAGCCGAGGGCCTGCAGCTCATAGCCAACGACTCGGCCTACAACAAGAAGCTGCCGGCCGGCAGCGTGCTGGCACAGTTACCTGCCAAGGGGGCCACGGTCAAGGAGGGGCGCACCATCTACGTGACCATCAACTCGCTCACCCTCTCGCGCCTCGAGATACCCGACCTCATCGACAACAGCAGCTACCGCGAGGCACAAGCCAAGCTGCAGGCCATGGGATTCCGACTCACAGAGCCAAGGCTCATAGAAGGTGAGCGCGACTGGGTATACGGCATTCAGTGCAATGGCCGCAATGTGATGGCGGGCGACATGGTGGCCCGCGAGTCGGTGCTGACGCTCGTCATTGGCAACGGGCTCGTGGCCGACGACTATGAGACGGCCGACGACAGCGACGCCATGAGCGACTTCATGGGTGCAGACAGCAACGAGGCCGACGATGTTGACGATTTCCTGGAAGTAACTGAGGAGGACTGACGACGTGATTGACGAAGAATATCTGGACGACGAACTGGACCTGGCCGACGACCAGCCGGCAAGCGCCGACGAAGAGCTTTACGAGCACCTGCGCATCGAAGTGGACCGCGGGCAGGTGCCGCTGCGCATCGACAAGTATCTCTGCGAGCACACGCAGCACGCCTCACGCAATCGTATACAGCAGGCCGCCGAAGCGGGCTTCCTGTTTGTGGGCGACCGACCCGTGAAGAGCAACTACAAGGTGAGGGCAGGCGACGTCATCACCCTGCGCCTCAACCGCCCCCGCTACGACTCTACCATCGTGCCCGAAGAGATTCCGCTCGACGTGCGCTATGAAGACGACGACTTGATGGTGGTGTATAAGCCGGCCGGCATGGTGGTGCATCCGGGATGCGGCAACTTCCACGGCACGCTGGTACATGCCATCGCATGGCATCTGCGCGAGCTGCCCACCTACGACCCTAACGACCCGCAGGTGGGACTGGTGCACCGCATCGACAAAGACACCAGCGGGCTGCTCGTCGTGGCCAAGACGCCTGAGGCAAAGTCGCATCTGGGCAAGCAGTTCTTCCATCACGACACGCACCGCAGCTATGTGGCACTGGTGTGGGGCAACGTGGTCGACGACGAGGGACGCATCGAGGGCAACATCGGCCGCGACACGAAAGACCGCCTGCGCATGGCAGTCTTCCCCCCCGACTCTGAAGTGGGCAAACCGGCCATCACACACTATCGCGTGCTGGAGCGCTACGGGTTCACCACCTTGGTGGAATGCCGGCTCGAGACGGGGCGCACACACCAGATACGCGCCCACATGACACACATCGGACACCCTCTCTTCGCCGACGAGCGCTATGGCGGCTGCGAGATACGGCGCGGCGAGCGCACGGCTTCGTATAAAGCCTACATACAGAACTGCTTCAAACTCTGTCCGCGCCAAGCGCTTCATGCCCAGACGCTGGGCTTCCGCCATCCCCGCACGGGCGAGCAGATGGACTTCAGCAGCCAGCTGCCCACCGACATGCAGGCACTCATCGACAAATGGCGGTCATACACAAAGTCAACAACATCTACAATATTTACCATATCATAGACAATGAAACCAACCAAACGAACCATTGCCATCGTATGCGGTGGCGACTCATCCGAGCACGACGTGTCAATGCGCTCGGCACAAGGGCTCTACTCCTTTTTCGACAAAGAGCGCTACAACGTCTTCATCGTCGACGTGAAAGGAACCAGCTGGCAGGTAGAGCTGCCTGACGGCACGCTGACGCCCATCGACAAAAACGACTTCTCGTTCCGCCTGAACGGCCGACGCCGATTCTTCGACTACGCTTACATCACCATCCACGGCACTCCCGGCGAGAACGGCATCCTGCAGGGCTACTTCGACCTGCTCCACATGCCCTACTCCACCAGCGGCGTGCTCATCGAGGCCATGACGTTTAATAAGTTCGTGCTCAACCAATATCTGCGCGGCTATGGCGTGCGCGTGGCTGAGAGCATTCTGGTGCGCCGAGGACAGGAGAACCAGCTCGACGAGCAGCAAATCATGAAGACCATTGGCATGCCATGCTTCGTGAAGCCTTCCAACGACGGCAGCTCCTTCGGCGTATCGAAGGTGAAGAACATCGACCAGCTGGCCCCGGCTCTGCGCAATGCCATGATGCAGTCTGACGAGGTGATGATCGAGTCGTTCCTCAACGGCACTGAAATCACCGTGGGATGCTACAAGACGAAGAAGAAGACCGTTGTGTTCCCCGTCACCGAAGTGGTCACGAAGAATGAATTCTTCGACTACGACGCGAAATACAACGGACAAGTCGACGAAATCACACCGGCACGCATACCCGACGAACTGGCCAAGCGCGCACAAGACCTGACATCGGCCATCTACGATATCCTCCACTGCAACGGTATCATCCGCATCGACTATATCATTACGCGCGGCGACGACGGCCACGACAAGCTCAACATGCTTGAGGTGAACACCACCCCCGGCATGACGTCCACCAGCTTCATACCCCAGCAGGTGCGGGCCGCCGGACTCAACATCACCGATGTGCTGACCGACATCGTAGAGAACCAGTTCTGAGAGTTGTGAACAACTTTAGCGAGGAGTGAAACGATGAATGAGTTCGACGAGATACGGCCCTATGAGGCGCAGGAGATGCGGCAGGCGTTCAACGACCTGCTGGCCGACCGCCATTTCAGTGCCGTGATGAAAGGGATGGCCCCCTGGTTGCCCAACGCCATGCGCAACGGCTTGCTGCGCATGGCCTTCATGGGTGTGAACACGCCGCTCGACTTCCAGAAGCGCTTCATGAAACCTGTAGTGAAGCACATCATAAGGAAGCATACCGACGGCTGCACCTTCGACGATGCACTGATGCCCGTCGACAAGAGTCAGAGGTTCACATTCGTCAGCAACCACCGCGACATCGTGCTCGACTCCGCCCTGCTCGACGTCATGCTCATTGAGCATGGCTATCCCACCACCGTCGAGATAGGCATAGGCAACAACCTGCTCATCTATCCCTGGATTGAGCGTCTTGTCCGCATGAACAAGGCCTTCATCGTGCGCCGTGGTCTCTCGCTCCGCGAAACGCTCGAGTCCAGCCAGCTCATGAGCCGCTACATACACTATGCCGTGACGCAGAAGCACGAGAACATCTGGATAGCCCAGCGCGAGGGCCGCGCCAAGGATAGCAGCGACCACACACAGGAAGCCGTGCTGAAGATGCTCGCCATGGGGGGCAATCTCAGCGAACTGAACATCGTGCCGCTGACCATCAGCTACGAGTACGACCCCTGCGACTACCTCAAGGCACAGGAGATGCAGCAGAAGCGCGACAACCCCACCCACAAGAAAAACAAACAGGACGACCTCGTGAACATGCGCACCGGCATATTCGGCTACAAAGGCCGCGTACACTACTGCTGCGCACCGCCCGTGAACACCTGGCTGCACGAGCTGAACAGCCTGCCCCGCCAGGAGTTCTTCGCCCAGATGGCCGCTCGCATCGACCGCGAGCTGCACTGCCGCTACCGCCTCTATCCCTGCAACTACGTTGCCCTCGACCTGCTCAACAGCAACAATGCGCAGGCCTCTCACTATACCGAGGCTGACCGCCATCACTTCGAGGACTACCTCACCCGGCAGATAGCCAAAATACAACTGGCACAGAAAGACGAACCTTTCCTGCGACAGTGCATTCTCACCATGTATGCCAACCCCCTCAGCAACTACCAAGCTGCTCAGTAGGGCAAGGCATAAGATTCATCCCTCATAGTACTGCTGGCAGATTTTGTTACTTCTTTTTTCTTGGTTCCGAAATCAGGTGCAAAGATAGATACAATCTGGTAATGTAGCAAGAAAATGAGTTTACATGTGGTTTACAAAGGCCGACTTGTAAACCACATGTAAACTCAAATGGGCAAAATCAAGACCGAAGAGAAGCTTAAAAGCCGGCAATGAACTCGTCGAGCTGGGCAGCGGTGCCGTTTTTTCCGCATACGCTGCCGGGCCAGCGTAACGGCTGCCTTGGTGACACACAGCAGTGATGCCATGCCGACAGGCGACACGCCAAGTTTGATGAGGTAGCATATCCGCAGGTCTCGCTTGGAGAGTTTGGCCAGGGCTGTGAGGCGGCTGGTGAAATGGTCGTAGAGGTCGTCCACAAAGCGGCCCATCTGCAGCCATTCCGTTTCTGAAAGCTTTTCAGGCAGGCTTCCGTCGGTGGGGTGCAGCTTCTTGTAGAAGTCTGCGGTGCTCAAATGTTCCATCTTCAGCTGGGTCAGCCTTTGCTGGTTTCCTATCTGCTGATTTTTCAGTGTCAGCAGTTCTTTCTCCTTGGCCAGTTTCTCTGCCCCCAAGTCGTCCTGCCTGGCAATAGCCTCCTCCAGCAATTTCTGCAGGGATGCTATCTGTTTTTTGTTCTTTTCCACCTGACTGGCACTACGCTCCCTCTTTTTTTCTCTTCTTCCAGAAGTAGCTGCTTGTGGAGGACTTTGTTTTCCATGTTGGCGCGGTAGCGCCGTGCCACATAATATATGGTAGCTGTGAAGAGGACGCACAAGGGCAGTATGCCGCCCGTAATCCACTTCAGCCTTTTGTTGTCTGCCATCTGCTCGTCGCGTTCTTTCGCAATCGCATTGAAATTATACAGGGCCTCGGTGTCTCTGATGCTTTTTTCCTGTGACGTCAGTCTTAGCGTGTCCTCCACGTCTGCCAGCCGGGCATAAAGGATGTTCGGTTCCTTCACGCTTCCATTCTCCCTTTCAAGCAGTATCAGCTGGCACAGGTATTCGGCTTGGCTATGCAAGTCTGACTTAGGCAGACGCCGCCTGAAATATTAAATGGCAAAAACATCCTATAAAAAGCAGCGTTTTGTGCGCCATGTCAGGGAAAATTGCTATCTTTGCACCTGAAACGAAATAAAAAGTCCGTTAAATGACTATGATTCCAGGAAGGACAGCGAATAGGCAGCACACGCTGCTGCGACGGTGGCAGGCACCACGCCTGCCCGAGTGTGTCATCGCCTGCCTGCTGCTGTGTGCACTTGCAGGCACGATGCAGTCGTGCACCACCGACGCCTACGAGAAAGGCGAAGGCGAATACTCCCATCTCCGCGCCGACATGATCGACCTCCACGTCAATGCCGACAAGGCCATCACCTACGGTGATACCGACGAAGACCAGCGCCTCATCCTGTCGAAACCCATCAGCGGCGACTGGATTACCAAGGCCGACACCACCCTTCGCGCATACCTTTATTATAATATGACCGCCGACAACAAAGCCGACGTCGTCAGCGTGGGCTCAGTGCTGGTGCTGCGCCCCCGCCGCGAGGAACAACCAAAGACCGACCCCACCGGACTGGAGAGCATCTGGCTGAGCACCAACCGCCGCTATCTGAACCTGTCGCTGTTGCTCAAGATGGGCACCGCCGAACAGGACAGCCTGCACCAGACGCTGGGCGCCACTTTCGACACCCTGACGGTGAACGCCGACAACACCCGCACACTCCACCTGCACCTCTACCACGACCAGGGCGGCATACCCGAATACTACACGCAGCGCGTCTTTGCCAGCATTCCCCTTGAGGGGCTGCCCGCCGACTCGCTCCACCTGCGCGTCAACACCTATCAGGGCTGGCATGAGCGCACGGTGGCACTAAGATAAAGCTTACCCCCCAAAAAAAGAATTAAACGAATTTCCTGCGGCCACATGGCCAGTGCAGGAAATTCGTTTAATTCGTTATATCCTCAAAGCCGTTTTCTTACTTCAGCTTCAGAGCCAGCTTCTCGAGCATGTCCTTCGTCATCTCCTCCAGACCATACTGGGGCTTCCAGTCCCACTCCTGGCGGGCGCACGAGTCGTCCATGATGTCGGGCCACGACTCAGCAATCGATTGCTTCAGCGGATCCACGTCATACACCATCTCAAACTGGGGCTTGTGCTTCTTAATCTCAGCATAGATACGCTCAGGATCGAAGCTCATCGAAGCCACGTTGAAGCCGTTGTGGTGAATCAGGCGCGTCGGGTCGGCCTCCATCAGCTCAATGGCAGCGCGCAGAGCGTCGGGCATATACATCATATCCATGCGGGTACCGGCCTTGATGGGGCAAACGAACTTCTCACCACGCACGGCGTAGTAATAGATGTCTACGGCATAGTCGGTAGTGCCGCCGCCCGGAGGCGTCACATAGCTGATGATGCCCGGGAAGCGCACCGAGCGCGTGTCAACACCATACTTATGATGGAACCACTCAGAGAGCAGCTCCGTCGTCACCTTCGACACACCGTAGATGGTGCGGGGGCGCTGGATGGTGTCCTGCGGCGTGGGGTCGTGGGGCGTCTCGACACCAAACGAACCGATAGAGCTCGGGGTGAACACGGCGCACTTGTTCTCCTTGGCCACCTCCAGGATGTTCCACAGACCGTCGATGCCAATCTTCCATGCCAGACGGGGCTTCGACTCGGCTACCACCGACAGCAGGGCTGCCAGGTTATAGATGGTATCAATGTTGTACTTCTTCACTACTTCGGCAATAGCTGCACCATCGGTGACATCGGCAATGGCCGAGGGGCCACTCTCTGCCAGCAAGCCCTTAGGCTCGGCACCGACGATATAACCTGCTACAACGTGATCGTTTCCATAGCGCTTTCTGAGTTCCATGGTCAGCTCCGAACCAATCTGTCCGGTTGAGCCGATAACTAAGACATTCTTCATGTTACTTCTGTTTGTTAGATTTAAAATTTTCGGGTGCAAAATTACAAAATATTTCCTATTCCACGTCTATAAATCGCGATTATTTTTCTCTCATGCCGAAAAAACTTAAGCAGAAACAGACTTCGTCGTGCTAAAAAAGTGAAAATCCTTTTCTATTTCAAGCGGTTTTATTACCTTTGCAGTCAATTAATCCATAAAATCTAATTAGCTATGTACGGAAAAATGAAAGAACATCTCAGCCAGACGCTTGCTGAGATTCGTGAAGCAGGGCTTTACAAAGAAGAGCGCCTCATCGAGAGCGCACAACAGGCTGCCATCCAGGTGAAGGGTCAGGAAGTGCTCAACTTCTGCGCCAACAACTACCTCGGCCTCAGCAATCATCCCCGACTGATTGAGGCTTCGAAGAAGATGATGGACCGCCGCGGCTTCGGCATGTCGAGCGTGCGCTTCATCTGCGGCACCCAGGACATCCACAAGGAGCTGGAGGCTGCCATCAGCGACTACTTCAAGACTGAGGACACCATCCTCTACGCTGCTTGCTTCGACGCCAACGGCGGTGTCTTCGAGCCCCTCTTCACTGAGGAAGACGCCATCATCAGCGACGCCCTCAACCACGCTTCTATCATCGACGGTGTGCGCCTCTGCAAGGCAAAGCGCTATCGCTACGCCAACGCCAACATGGAGGAGCTCGAGAAATGCCTGCAGGAGGCTCAGGCCCAGCGTTTCCGCATCATCGTCACCGACGGTGTGTTCTCGATGGACGGCAACGTAGCCCCGATGGACAAGATATGCGACCTCGCCGAGAAATACGACGCACTCGTCATGGTCGACGAGAGCCACTCGGCCGGCGTTGTCGGCAAGACGGGCCACGGCGTGAGCGAGTTCTTCAATACCTACGGCCGTGTTGACATCTATACCGGCACGCTCGGCAAGTCGTTCGGCGGTGCACTTGGTGGCTTCACCACCGGCCGCAAGGAGATCATCGACCTGCTGCGCCAGCGTTCTCGCCCCTATCTGTTCTCCAACTCGCTGGCTCCCGCCATCATCGGCGCAAGCCTCGAGGTGTTTAAGATGCTGAAGGAGAGCAACGAGATTCACGACCGCCTCGTGGAGAACGTCGAGTACTTCCGCACGAAGATGATGGCCGCAGGCTTCGACATCAAGCCCACGCAGAGCGCCATCTGCGCCGTGATGCTCTACGACGCCAAGCTCTCGCAGGTCTATGCCGCCAAGATGCAGGAGGAAGGCATCTACGTCACCGGATTCTACTACCCCGTGGTACCGAAGGAGCAGGCCCGCATCCGCGTGCAGATTTCGGCCGGCCACAACCGCGAGCAGCTCGACCGCTGCATCGCTGCCTTCATCAAGGTGGGCAAGGAACTCGGTGTGCTGAAGTAATCATCACCCATCATGACTTTTTAGCGACGCGCCGCCCGCACATCGGGCAGCGCGTCTTTTCGTTTTTGTCCGGCAGTACCACCGCCGCCGCCCCGAATTCCGGCCATTATTCACTCTATTTTGGCCAGAATTAATCATATTTTGGCCAAAAATTTCCCATCGATACAGCCAGTCAACCCGTCAGATACCCACACGTGCTCAACGAAATGTCATGGAATACATAAAAAAGTGTTTGAAAACTTTATAAGTATCTGTAACACAGATAAAAACGAATATACCCCAAAGTTGAAAGGTACAAATAAGTGCAATTTGCGATTTGCTGATTTCGGTGTCAGCACAAGCAGTTTTTCTGTCATTATAACCATATAAGATTTAACCATTCGTTAAGATTATTTAATAGGCGACTTTTAGCCATTTTGTGCTTTTGGCAACTTTGGTGAGCAAAGACAAGACTTTTTGCCAGTCAAGAGAGAGAGGATAATGCATCAAAATGGGGGCATTTGTACCGACCTTGTACCTCGGTTGCGCTAAGTAACTGTGTGACAAGGTCGGTTAATAATTCAAATTCGAACGATGGACACGGAATTTTGATTTTCAATCGTGCCCATGTTTTTGTGCCGCCAGGCAGATAATCTTTGGTACGAGTTGATTCAAAAAGGTAGGGAAAAGAAAGATTGAGGTGGCACTCTGAAGCAAAAAGGGGATTT
>JAGBJJ010000047.1 GCA_017934525.1 Prevotella sp. | reverse complement strand
TGCATCTTCCGTGCCGAGGACTTCGATGGTCCGGCGGTGACGACAGGCATCAGCGCAGTGTCGTCGTCAGCAGCGCCAGTCGCAACGGCCTACGACCTGCAGGGCCGCCGCCAGGCTGGCGAGCGTCGCGGCGTGAGCATCCTCCGCGGTGCCGACGGCACGGTGAGGAAGGTAATTTCTAAATAAATTATTTTGTAGTAAAAAAAACATTCGTAACTTTGCAATCACTTTGGGCAGGCATGGAATATACCCTACAAGCACTGCTCGCGGATATTGCGTCATGAAAAAATATAAGCAAAAAAGATGTCCTATACAATTTCTACAAGACACATGTGGAGCAGAAACAAGCTTCTGCTGAGCCTTGCCATTAGTGCCATCCTGCCCCTCAAGGCTGGGGCACAGATTGTCAGCACACAGGCAGAAACAGTCGTGTCTGACAGCACTGAGACCACAAAAGAGCAGGTTGCAAAGCAAAACGACAAGGAAGCGCAGCTGGGTGAGGTGGTGGTGGAGGGCAACTCAAAAATAGTGAAAGACGACAAGGTGGTCTACCTGCCCACCCGACGCCAGCAAAATGCCGCTCACAACGCTGCAGGTCTGCTGTTCAACATGATGATACCACAAATCAGCGTCAACATAGACGATGGCTCAGTCAGCACCCTCGACGGCAGCCGCCTGCTGGTCTGCATTGACGACAGGCCTGCCACCCAATCGGAGCTGATGCAAATCAGGGCCAAGGATATACGGCGCGTGGAATATAATGACCACCCCACAGGCTTGTTCGCCTCGTACGACCGCGTGCTGAACATCGTGATGAAACGCTACACCAGCGGTGGCTATGTGGATGCCACCGCCAGGCAACAGTTTATCGCCCCAAGCGGACAATACACCATACAGTCGAGCATCGACAGCCCTAAAGGCAACCTGCTGGCTTTGGCAGGACACAACTACTCTAACACCGACAATGCAGGCAGCAGCGGCAGCGCCTCCTACCACCTGAACGAGGACTTTTCCAAATACACCCACACCACAGAGAACCAGACCGACAACCGCGCAGACTATGCCCTGCTGCGCCAGACCTGGCGGGGCAAGAAATCGTCGCTGCTGGCCCAGGGCAGCCTGTCCTGGAACAAGAGCCCTTGGAGCGAATCGCTGACGGACATCAGCTATACAACCAGCAGCTACCCCGGCTCGCAGTCAGCATCGCGCACCTATTCGCGCAGCATGGCGCCGTCGCTCTATCTTTACCACTACCTGACGCCGGGCACCATGCAGCAGCTTTATTGGACGCTGACCTACACGTATGGCGACAGCCGCTATCGCCGCAACTATCAGGAAGCCACCTTTACCCCCATCACCAGCGACTCTAAAAGCCACACCCACACTGCCGACCTGAAAGTGGGCTACACCAAGTCCTTCAAGAAAGGAAACAGCCTCAGCCTGCTGCTGTGGCAACTCTACACCAACGGCGACGCCGACTATCAGGGCACGCTCGCCAGCCGCCAGAAACTGAATTCTTACGACATACTCTTCATTCCCACTTACAACCATGTGTTCAGCCGCAAGCTGACGCTGAGCCTGCAGTTTGGCTTTGACGTGAACACCTACCGCGTAAACACAGACAAGCGCATCACCGACCTGTGGCTGCGACCGGGACTGACCGGCCGATGGGTGCCATCACCCACCAGCAGTCTCACGATGGCGGTCTATGGCGGCAACACCTCGCCCCAGCTGGCGGCCATGAGCGATGCCATTCAGCAAGTGTCGCCCTTTGAGTACACCCAAGGCAACCCACAGCTCAAGCTGGGCAAGATACTGACGGGTAACCTGTCTTACAGCCGCTATTTCAAGAAAGTAAGCTTCTCTGCCTTCACCAACTACAACGGCATATTCAACTGCCCCGCTCTCAGCTACACTACCGACGGCGAACGCTTAGTGAGCCAGTTTCGCAACATAGGCGACTTCTACAATGTCTTGCTCGGCGTGTCAGCTTCCTATTCGCCGGCGAAATGGCTCACGCTACGCCCCAACGTCACCTACACCCACACCGAAAAGACAGGCTACGCCCCTGCCCACAATGATGCCGTCACCTACGGATTGTCGGCCTTGCTCGTCGTGGGTGGCTTCAGCATTTCGGGCACCTATGCCTCGCCCGTCAAGACGCTCACTACCGAGTCTTTCAGCAAGATGTGCGCCCAGTATGGACTGACGCTCTCCTACAAGCACAAGAGTATTTTCTTTCAGGCCGGATGCAACCAGCTGCTGAACCGCCACAAGTCCCTGCACAGCTACTTCGACTATGGCTGCTACAGCTTCGACTACCGGACCGTCAGCGACGCGATGAACCGGCGTCTGTGGCTTTCGCTGACCTACAGCTTCGACTTCGGGCGCAAGGTGCAGCGCCAGCAAGCAGAGGTGAGCACCGGCAGTTCGATGATTCTGAAGCCTTAGCAGCATCTATGCCTTGTCATGCCGCAGTCAGGATGAGCGTATGCGAAGCCACAGTCATTAAGAAAGAGAAATATTTGGCCGCATGAATATTTTTTAGTATCTTTGCGCCGTCATAAAAGCATACTGCGCAATGAAACTAACGCATACTCCCGACTCCGGACACCAGTGGTCGCCCATCGGCATCTTCGACAGCGGCTACGGCGGACTGACCATTCTCGACGCCATCCGCCAGCGGCTGCCGCAGTATGACTATTTGTATCTGGGCGACAATGCGCGGGCACCATACGGTCCGCGGTCGTTCGACGTGGTCTACGAGTTTACGCGCCAGGCCGTGCGCCATCTGTTTGAGCAGGGCTGCCAGCTGGTCATCTTAGGCTGCAACACGGCCTCGGCCAAGGCGCTGCGCACCATACAGCAGCAC
Source organism: Prevotella sp. (assembly GCA_017934525.1). GTDB lineage: Bacteria > Bacteroidota > Bacteroidia > Bacteroidales > Bacteroidaceae > Prevotella. Next base: position 11,541 of record JAGBJJ010000047.1, on the reverse strand, counting down.
GACCTGCCGCAATGGGATGCTGAGCGGCGCGTGCTGGGCGTCATACGCCCCACGGCCGAGGTCATCGGCGAGCTGACGGTGAGCCGCCACGTGGGCATCTTTGCCACCGAGGGCACCATACGCAGCGAGAGCTACCGGCTGGAGATTGCGAAGCTGTGGCCCGACATCTGCGTGACGGGTGTGGCCTGCCCCTTCTGGGTGCCGCTGGTGGAGTATAACGAGGCCGACACGCCGGGCGCCGACTATTTCGTGAAGAAGCGCATCGACCAGCTGTTGGCTGCCGACCCGCTCATCGATGCCGTCATACTGGGCTGCACGCACTATCCGCTGCTGCTGCCAAAAATCAGGCGCTACATGCCGGCGGGCATCAAGATTATTCCGCAGGGAGAGTATGTGGCGCACTCCCTGGCCGACTATCTGCATCGCCACACCGCCCTGAGCGCCCGCTGCTCGCAGGGCGGCACCACCCACTATCTGACCACCGAGAACCCCTCACGCTTCAGCGAGCAGGCGCAGATATTCCTGCGCCAGCCCGTCAGCGTAGACCATGTCAATTTGGAATAATGAGAAATTAATTAGTCATTGCTCATTAGAATATCGACTCTTCCGTCTCGGTAGTAAGCATCTCAAGCACCTTCATACCCATCACCGAGTTGCCCTTCACACCCAGGCGCGGACTCCATACGGCTACGGAGTAGCGACCGGGATTGACGGCTGCTATGCCGCCGCCCACACCGCTCTTGCCCGGCAGACCGACGAGATAGGAGAACTCGCCAGCCTCGTCGTAGAAGCCGCACGTCTGCATGATGGCGTTCACACGCCTTACCTGCGAGGTGGTCAGGCTGACTTCGGCGAAGCAGAACGGCCGCCGATGGTCGGCAAAGGGGCGGAAGGCATGGGCCAGCTGGCGGCAGGTCATCTCAACCGAGCAGCAGAGGAAGTAGAAGTGGAGCACGTCCTGAATATGGTTCTTGATGTTGCCGTGGTGCTTCAGCAGGTTGGCAATGGCAGCATTCAGATAAGCCTGCTTCTCCTCCGAGCGCGCCACCTCGTAGTTGTAGTCCACCAGTCCGCCGCACAGCTCGCGCAGGAAGTTGATGAACTTACTCTCCGGATTGCCCAGCCGCGATATGAGCACATCGGCCATGACCAGCGCGCCGGCATTGATGAAGGGGTTGCGCGGCTTGCCCTGCTCATACTCCAGCTGCACAAGCGAGTTGAAGGCGTTGCCCGACGGCTCTTTGCCCATGCGCAGCCAGAGGTCGTCGGCCTCTAAACTGAGACACATGGCGAGCATGAACACCTTCGATATGCTCTGTATGGAGAACGCCACGTCGGCCTGTCCTATGGCCGCCACGGGCTGCTGCGAGAGCGGTTCGATGCAGATGCCCAGCTGGTCGGGGTTCACCTGCGCCAAGGCGGGGATATAGTCGGCTTGGCAGCCCTGCCCCGCAAAGGGCTGCACATCATTGTAGATTTTCTGTATAAGCGTCTGATAATCCATTCTGACAGTTTGGTTTATAATTCCTTCTTATTCTTATTTTGATTTCATGGCGATGGCCTGCGCCACAACATAGGCCGTGGTCCAGGCTGCCTGGAAGTTGAAGCCACCCGTGACGCCGTCTACGTCGAGCACCTCGCCTGCGAAGTAGAGGCCGGGGTGCGTCTTGCTCTCCAGCGTCTGCTGGCTGACGGCTCCGAGGGCCACGCCGCCGCAGGTGACAAACTCGTCTTTGAAGGGCGCGCGCCCCGAAATGGCATACTGGTCGGCCGTGAGCACATTCACCAGCCGGTTCATCTCCTTCTTGTTCAGACTGCCCCACGGGGCGTGTTCGCGCCCGCTGAGCGCCTTGCGCAGCAGATACTGCCACAGCCGCTGCTGCATGCCGAAGGGGCGCACCGTGGGCAGCTGCTTCAGCCCGTGGCGCATGCTGAGCTCAGCCAGCTCAGCGGCTGTCTCCGCCTCGCTGCGCCCCGTCCAGCTGACCACGAGTGGCATCTGATAGCCCGCATCATGGAGCAGACGGGCGCCGTAGCTCGACAGGCGCAGGATGGCCGGCCCGCTCATGCCCCAGTGGGTGATGAGCAGCGGTCCCTGGGCCCTCAGCTTCGTGCCGGGCAGCATGACGGCGGCCGTATCGACAACCGTGCCCATCAGGCTGCGGAGCGCGGCGTCGTCGATGCTGAAGGTGAAGAGCGATGGCACAGGCTCTTCCACAGGCTGGCAGAGCCACTGCAGCCCCTCGGGGCGCGGCTGTCCGCCGGTGCAAATGCAGATATTGTCGAAGTCTGACAGCTCGTAGAGCGAGCTGATGCGGGCCTCGGTCTTCACGGTGACGCCCAGCCGGCGGGCCTCAGCAAGAAAGAGGTTGATGATGGTGTGGGCGTCTTGCGAGGCAGGGAAGACGCAGTCGTCGGCCTGTGTGACCAGGCGCACGCCGCGCCGCTCAAACCACTGGTAGGCGTCGCGGTGGTCGAAGGTGCGGAAGAGGCGCTTCATCAGCCGGTGGCCGCGCGGATAGACGCTCTGCAGGTCGGCCACCGAGCGAAACGAGTTGGTGCAGTTGCAGCGCCCTCCGCCCGACAGCCCTACTTTGGCGAGCACACGGCGGCTGCGCTCCATGATGACAACATCCATCGCGGGGCTCATCTCTTTCAGGTTGATGGCGAGGAAGAAGCCTGCGGCTCCCCCGCCAATGACAGCAGTGCGTGGCATGACAGGCAGTGGCTATAAGGTGGGTGAATATGGTGCGACAGCTCAGATGTCGCCCAGAATGTCGAGGCAGCGCTCAATGAAGATGCCGCAGCAGAGGTCGGTGACGTCGCGGTTGCGGTCGATCATGCGGCTCACCACGTCCATGGCGCGCCGTGTGGCGTCGGCGAGCGTCTGTCCTCCCATGAGCGACCCGATGAGCACGGCCGAGAAGATGTCGCCCGTGCCGTGGAACAGTCCGGGAATCTCCTCGTAGTCGAGGAAGAAATAGTGGCGGGCCTCGGCATCGTAGCCGCACACCTGGTTGCGCCCGTCAACGATGCAGCTGGTGATGAGCGCCGAGCGTGCGCCGAGCGCCACGATGCTGTCGAGCAGCCGGCACGCCTCGTCGCGGCTGACGCCTTCGCTGCGGAAGGGCACGCCGGCCAGATAGCAGGCCTCGGTGTAGTTGGGTATGGTGAGATGCGCCACGCCCACCATCTCGCGCATCAGCCTCACCTGTTCCTGCGTGATGCCGTTGTAGAGATGGCCGCCGTCGGCCATCACCGGGTCTACATAGATGGTGCATCCCTGCTCGGCCTGGCTGCGGCAGAAGCCGGCCACGAGCTTGGCCTGCTCGGGGTTGAACATCAGTCCGGTGCAGACGGCATCGAAGTGGAACCCCAGCCGCTGCCACACGGGGATGGTGCGCCGCATGTAGTCGGTGGTGTCGAGCATGGTGAAGTCGCCATAGTCGAGCGTGTTTGACACGAGCGCCGTGGGCAGGTTGAAGGCAGGAATGCCCATATAGCTCAGAATGGGCAGCATGGCAGCCATGCCTACTTTGCCGTAGCCGGCAATGTCATTTACAAGGAGTATCTTTTTCATTGGTTTCTGTTTCTTTTGAAGAGACGGGGTGAGGTTTTTCTTGGGGGGATAGTGGTGAATTGTTTTTTCTGACTATTCTTTTTCGAAGTTGCAGGAGGCCCTGCTCCTTTCTTAGTTGACACAGCGGAGGTTCTCTGAGAGCTGGCGGGTGCTGCTGGCGCCCACCAACACCGACGTGACGCCGCGCTGCTGCAATATCCAGCGCAGGGCGTGCTCGGCCAGCGTGCGGCCCTGCTGCTGCGCATCGGCGTTCCACTGGCGCAGCCGGCTGAGCAGCTCGGGTGTGAGCATGTCGGGGCGCAGGAACGTCTCCTTGGACATGCGCGAGCCGGAGGGCACGTCGCCGCCGAGATAACGGCCGGTGAGCAGTCCCTGTGCCAGGGGCGAGAACGAGATGAAGCCTATGCCGTGGTCGGCGCAGAAGTCGATGATGCCCTGCTCCTGCGGCTCGCGGTCGAGCATATTCAGGCGGCCCTGATAGATGAGCAGAGGCACGTCGCGCTGCTTCAGGTAGTCGTGGGCAAAGCGCGTTGCCTCCAGCGGCCAGCGCGATATGCCCACATAGAGGGCCTTGCCCTGGCGCACAATGTCTACGAGCGCCTGCAGCGTCTCCTCGAGGGGCGTGGCAGGGTCGTAGCGGTGGCTGTAGAAGAGGTCTACATAGTCCAGGTGCATGCGGCGCAGGCTCTGTTCGAGCGATGCTATGAGATACTTGCGCGAGCCCCAGTTGCCATAGGGACCGGGCCACATGTCGTAGCCCGCCTTCGTGGCGATGAAGAGCTCGTCGCGGTAGGGTCGCAGGTCGTCGTCTATCAGCCGGCCGAAGGTTTCCTCCGCCGAGCCGTAGACGGGGCCGTAGTTGTTGGCCAGGTCCATGTGGGTGATGCCGTGGTCGAAGGCGAAGCGCACAATCTCGCGCGACCGCTCGTAGGGGTCTACGCTCCCGAAGTTGTGCCAGAAGCCAAGGCTCACCTGCGGCAGCAGCACGCCGCTGTGGCCGCATCTACGAAACTTCATGCCGCCTTCGTCGTAGCGGCTGTCTGCAGCTGTGTACATGTCTCTACAGGTTTTGAGGTTCTATATAACAGAGATTATTACGCATCTTTTTTCATCTGATTCGTAATGCCGGCTGCAAAGATACGAAAAAAAACTGCTATCATCAGTCATTGGCATAAAATTTTGGCCGAAATTTATTTGATTTTGGCCAAAATTCATTCAATTCTGGCCAAAATTCATTTTCGCTGCAATCGTTTCGCAGCGTCAGACGCTGCATCAAGCCCCGGTGAAGCCATGCCGGCCTATGCTGCGCCTGTAGAGCCACGTCTGCAGTAGGCCACGCAGCGACAGGAAGACAAGCAACGACAGCCAGAGGGCGTGGTTGCCCAGCACGGGCGACAGACCGAACCACAGGGCGAAGAAGGCCAGGGCGGCGAGGAAACACGACGTGAGCATGCCGCGCGAGAGGGTGAGGCCGATGAAGACGCCGTCCCACACGAAGGCGGCCATGCCCGCCACGGGGATGAGCACAGCCCACGGCAGATAGCGGGAGGCGGCACGGACCACGGCCCCGTCGGTGGTGAGCAGACCGAGGAAGGCGGTGCCGCCCAGCCAGTAGACGAGCGTGAAAAGCAGCATGACGGCCGCTCCCCAGCCAAACAGGCGCCTCACCGTCTGGCGCAGCCGCTCGGCATCGCCGGCCCCATAGGCACGCCCGCCGAGGGCCTCGCCGGCAAAGGCAAAGCCATCCATGACGTAGCTGAACAGCGTGAAGAGCTGCATGAGCAGCGTGTTGGCAGCCAGCGTGAGAGCCCCCTGGGCGGCTCCGGCCGAGGTGAAATAGAGGTTGACGGCCACGAGGCACACCGTGCGCAGGAAGATGTCGAGGTTCAGGCGGAAGAAACGCCCCAGACGGCTGACAACGTCGGCAAGGCCGACCGGGTGGCGGCGCAGCAGCCGGCCGTAGCGCAGCAGGAGCAGCGAGGCGGCAAAGAGGAAACCGGCCCACTGGGCAATGAGCGTGCCCAGGGCGACACCCCTGACGCCCATGCCCCACACAAGCACGAAGAGCAGCGACAAGAGGATGTTGACCACATTCTGACCCACGGCAATGAGCATGGGCGTGCGCGTGTTCTGCATGCCCACAAACCAGCCCGTGAGCCCGTAGAGCCCCAGCACGGCGGGCGCACCCCACACGCACACGCTATAATAAGGTGAGGCCAGCGCGGCAACGTCGGCCGTGGGGCGCATCACGGCGAAGGCCACCCGCCCCAAAGGCACCTGCATGACGACGATGGCCAGGCCGATGAGCATGCCGACGAGCAGCGAGCGGCAGAGCAAGGCCACCGTCTCGCCCATGCGCCGGCCACCCAGCGCCTGCGACGTGAGGCCGCTGGTGCCCATGCGGAGGAAGCCGAAGAGCCAGTACATCACATTGAATATCATTGAGCCCACGGCGATGGCACCTATATGGGCAGCACCGCCCACGTGGCCCATGATGGTCACGTCGCACAAACCCAGCAGGGGCACCGTCACGTTCGACACGATGCTCGGCAGGGCCAACTGCAAGATACGATGGTCGGTTTTGCAAAACATTTCGGCCGCGAAGTTAGCAAAAAGTTTGCAGAAAACCTCAAAAAAGAGCAGAAAATTTGCACAAACTCCCCTACATTGTGCAAAACGATGTCAGTTTTTTGCCAAAAAATTTGCGTAATCCAAAGAAAATGAGTTACTTTGCACCCGATTTTCAAGATATCAACAAAGTTTTAAACTTTAGTATTAACATTTAAAAGAGAAAAAACATGTCAGAAATTGAAAGCAAAGTAAAGGAGATTATCGTTGATAAACTCGGCGTAGACGAAGCAGAGGTTAAGCCCGAAGCAAGTTTTACCAATGATCTGGGCGCAGATTCACTGGACACCGTGGAACTCATCATGGAGTTTGAAAAGGCATTCGGAATCTCTATTCCCGACGACAAGGCCGAGAAGATTGCCACCGTTGGTGATGCCATCGCCTATATCGAGGAGAATCAGAAATAAAAAGTAAAAAGGTAAGAGTGAAAAAGTGAACAATTTGCTTCCGCTACATGCTCTCACTTTTTGTGTGAACCTGTGCTGCGGATGCAAATTATTCACTTTTCACTTTTCACTATTCCCTTTAAATTATGGAATTAAAACGAGTCGTCGTAACAGGTCTGGGCGCTGTCACTCCAGTGGGTAATAACCCCGAAGAGATGTGGAACAACCTCATCAACGGTGTCAGCGGCGCAGCACCCATTACACATTTCGACACAACCAACTTCAAGACTAAGTTTGCCTGTGAGGTGAAAAACCTCAACGTCAACGACTATCTTGACCGCAAGGAAGCACGCAAGATGGACCGCTACACGCAGCTGGCCCTCATAGCCGCCAAGCAGGCAGTGGAAGACTGCGGCATGAATCTTGAGACTGAAGACCTCAACCGCATCGGCGTGGTCTACGGCGTGGGCATAGGCGGCATCAAGACGTTTGAAGAGGAAGTGAGTTACTACGGAGTGCACCGCGAAGACGGACCGAAGTTTAACCCCTTCTTCATACCTAAGATGATTGCCGACATCGCCGCCGGACAAATCTCTATCATGTATGGCTTCCATGGACCTAACTACATCACATCGTCGGCATGCGCCTCGTCGAGCAACGCACTGGCCGATGCCTTCAACCTGATACGCCTGGGCAAGGCCAACGCCATCGTGGCCGGCGGTGCCGAGGCTGCCGTCTGCGAGACGGGTGTGGGCGGCTTCAACGCCATGCACGCCCTGTCGACCCGCAACGACGAACCCGAGAAAGCCAGCCGACCCTTCAGCGCCTCGCGCGACGGCTTCGTCATGGCCGAGGGTGCCGGATGCCTCATACTGGAGGAACTGGAGCACGCCAAGGCGCGCGGTGCCAAGATCTACGCCGAAATGATTGGCGCAGGCATGAGCGCTGATGCTCACCACATCACAGCATCTCACCCCGAGGGACTGGGCGCCAAGCTCGTCATGCAGAACGCCCTGGAGGATGCCGGCCTGAACCCTGAAGACATCGACTACATCAACGTGCACGGCACGTCGACCCACGTGGGCGATATCTCTGAGGCCAAGGCTATCAAGGAAGTGTTCGGCGACGCCGCCTTCAAACTCAACATCTCGTCGACCAAATCAATGACGGGCCATCTGCTGGGCGCTGCCGGTGCTGTGGAAGCCATGGTCAGCGTGCTGGCTGTGAAAAACAACATCGTGCCGCCCACCATCAACCACGAGGAGGACGACAAGGACGAAGAGATAGACTACAATCTGAACTTCACGTTCAACAAGGCACAGCAGCGCACCGTGCGCGCTGCCTTGAGCAACACTTTCGGCTTCGGAGGACACAACGCCTGCGTGGTGTTCAAGAAGTATGAATAATGGGTGATTAGTAATTAGTGAGAAGAGTAATTATGTTAGCAACCGCCTGAAACACACGAAGGGCGGGCAAAGGCTAACATAATTACTAATCTGCTGATTACTAATTGCTAACTTAACCATATGTTATGACATTTCGAGATATTGTCGACAGCCTGATGCTGCCCTTCTGCGGCGACGACAAACAGCTGCGCCGACAGCTACGCAAAATCATCGGCTTCTATCCGCACGACGTGAAATACTATAAGCTGGCACTGATGCACAAAAGCTCCGGACAGCGCAACGAGAAAGGAAAACCGCTCAACAACGAGCGGCTGGAGTTTCTGGGCGACGCACTGCTCGACGCCGTGGTGGGTCACATCGTCTATGAGCACTTCGACGGCAAACGCGAGGGCTTCCTGACCAACACTCGCTCGAAGCTGGTCAGCCGCGAATCGCTCGGAAAACTCGCACAGGAGATGGGGCTCACAGAGCTTATCCTCTCTAACGGACAGCAACGCTCGCACAACAGCTACATGGCCGGCAATGCTTTCGAGGCCCTCGTCGGGGCTATCTATCTCGACCAGGGTTACGACGCCGTCATGAGGTTTATGAAGAAACGCATTCTCGCACAGATGGTCAACATCGACAAGGTGGCCTACAAAGAGGTGAACTTCAAGTCGAAGCTCATCGAGTGGACGCAGAAAAACCGCGTGCGCATGGACTTCAAGATGCTCAAGCAGACGAAAGATGACAACGGGTCGCCCGTCTTCGGCTTCCAGGTCAGCATTGAAGGCGTGGAAGGCGGCAAGGGACAGGGCTACTCGAAGAAAGAGGCGCAGCAGCTGGCTGCCAAGGAGACGCTGCAGCGACTGCGCCGCGAGCCGCAGTTCATCGACGCCATCTTCCAGGCCAAGTCGGGCCGCACCAAGATGGAGGAGGAGCCCACTACGGCAGCACCTAATCTGGAGGCTGAGAAGACTAACTTCATCATTTCACAGGAGAGGCCCGACGAACCGGCCGACGAGGAGCGCAGGGCATATAACCACAGAAAGAAAGAGGGCCTGCAGGAAGACACACAGCAAAAGGCTGAAGCCAAGAGCGACAAGGTGGAGGCTGAGATTGACGAGCTGAACCTGGAGGACATCACACACAATCCGGCAGAACCGTCGCGCGAAGATATCATCGCCGCCGCTGAGGCCGCTGCTTTTGCCGAGGGTAACTAATTTCCGGCGGCAGAGAGAAATGCGATGAAATGGGCTGAAAAGAGCCATTTCATCGCATTTCTGTTTCGTTTGGCTCGCGCAGCGAGGGGCTGTCTGCGGATAACGGCCCGAGAGGCGCTGCTGCTGGCGCATGCAGGGAGCTGCTTTCCTGTGCCGCCACGGGCGCTACTTCTCGACAGCCCTACCTGCCTCGAGCACCGGCAAACCGGCCTCGGTGGGGATGTAGATAATCTTGTTGTTGGTCTGGGCGTTCTGCTGCCGCACCCACAGATACTGGATATAGGTGGGGGTGATGGAGCCGTTCTCTATCCTGATGGCCTCGGCGGCACCCTTGGCCCGCTCTATCTCGGCCTGCGCGTTGAGCTTCTCTGCCTCAAGATTGGCCTTGGCCTCCTCAATCTTAATCTTACGGTTCTGCTCGGCCTTGGCAAACTCGGCCTTGCCCTCCATCTCCTGCGACCACACGCGATACTGGGGAATGATGAACATGCAGCTGCCTACGCCACCAATGAGGACGAACAGCGCAATGATGGTAGTAGTGATAATTTGCCTGGTTGTCATACTTGTTTCTTTTCTTGTTTGTCGTCGTTTTATCATGTTATTTATTCTCGTTAATTGCGGTTTACTCACATAAGCCTGCTCAGCCACGCCGCAGGTGAGCATCTATCTGAGAGGCTATCTCGCCCGCCAGAACGGCGTCGTAGCCTACGCGTAGCGTTATCGTGGGGCAATCGCGCCGACTGGTATTGATAATCACTGCGTATTCATCGATTGTATAGGGCGTCGCCATGTTCTTCGGCGCCACGCCAGTCAGTTCGCTGAGCCTCATCTCACGGCCCGCCACGACGACCACGTCGTGCTCCGTATAGAACAGGATGAGCGCCCCAAGCTCGTTAGCCCGCGAGGCATCAAGTGTCACCACGTCGTCGGGCTCGCCATAGCGCTGCGTCACTTCGTCGGCGTCAGTATAAACCCTCGCTGCATCCGCCTGCTCTGCCGCCTGCTCACGCCGTCTGACAAACACCCAGGCTACTGCCAGCACCAGCAGCACCAGCAGCAAACCTGGCCCTACGAATATTGTCAGCAAGAGAACAGCTACGATAGGAATAATAATTGTACGTTTCATTGTTTTTTTCTTTGTTTTTATGGCTACAAAGATACTAAGAAACGGGCAAAACGCCAAAATAATTTGTCTTTTTTTCTGCCTGGCTCCTCAAAACACGGCAGCTAATATAATAACCAGGAATACCACGATGACAAGGAAGAGGAAAAAGAAGACCGAGGAGAACAGGAAGAGCAACACCTTGAAAGTGGAGAAGCCCGACAGCTGCTTGAGAGACATGAGCGGAACCAGAATCATGAACATGAGCTGCACAATCTTGCTGATGCAAAAGAAATCGGTCAACACTGTGCAAACGGAATAGGCATTAGACGTATAGACCAGCCCCACCAGAAACTCGGAGTAACGCAAATCAGGAATGGCCGGACTGCGTCTGAAAAAGGAATAATAGAGGAAGCCCGACATCATCACCAGTACCAAGAGCGACATGATGTTGGGAAAGTTATTGGAGAAATCCGAAAGAGAAACAAACATGCGGTGGGCCTTGGCCTTGTCGATTTTGTATTCTGCCAGGTCGTCGTCTATCTCATCAAACGGGGCTTGGTCCGACTGAGCCTGCGTCTGCTCGAGCATGTTTTTGCCTGTCACGTTGAGACCGCCCTGAATGAGCAGCGACAGCGTGGTGAGCAGGAAGAATAGCTTGAACGGGGGGAAATAGGCCATCTGCATGCCCTGCAGATAGTCGCGAATCATGTAGCCGGGGCGCAGCAGAAGGTCGCGCAGCGTGCGGAACATGCTGCGGTTGCCCAGGCCCCACACGTCGAGAAATAGCAGGAACGCCTTCTTGAACGAGTAGCGCCCGATGCAGGCCGACTGTCCGCAGCGCGGACAGTAGTTGCCCTGGAATACCGTACCGCAAGTGGCACATGTGTGTTCTTCGGCAGACAGTGGCGCCACCTCATGGGGCTGCCGTTGCCACTGGCGAAAGTGCTGCCAGCGCTCCTTAAGACCTGTCACCCGCCGCGCCTGCGGTTGTTTTTCTGCATCGGATTGGTTCATCGGCCGCAAAAGTAATAAACCTTAATTCCGCAACACTATAGTTTAACATTATTTATAAGTGCCTGAGCAACAAAAAGTTGCCCAGGATTTTGCCATGTCAGAATTTTCACTTACCTTAGTGTTGCGAAAAGAAGACAAGCAAAACTCTAATATGACATGGCAAAGATACAAATAAAATCTGAGAAACTCACTCCTTTTGGAGGAATTTTTTCTATTATGG
>JAGBJJ010000046.1 GCA_017934525.1 Prevotella sp. | reverse complement strand
TAAGCATAACGAGAACGAAGGCACCGAGACGGGCAAGCTGCAAATTACTGCTGCCACCTGCAAGACCGCCACAACGACTGCTGCCAACGGACAGATGGTCGTGAAAGCCGATGCCGACGGCAACTTCACCCTGACTTACGAAGTGACCATCAAGAATGCGGGCGACCAGACGCTCACACCCGGCACCGACGGCTACACGCTGCAGCTGGTCGACGGCGAGGCATGGTCGGGCGGTGAGCTCGGCGAGGCTGTGCCCGTAGACGTCACTCTGGAGCCCGGCGAGGAGGCTACTGTCACTATCACGGCCACCGACAAGGCTGAGCTGCATCCCGACGCTATGCTCATCACCGTGAACGAAGGCATCAGCAACACAACCTTCTATACCGAGGACCACATTCTCGTTGAGACTACTGCTGCTGAAACACGCTCGCTCGACATCGAAGAAGTCAACGTGACCAGCGAGACACATCTCGACGGTTTCGACTATCTCACCTATGCCGACGCCGACGGCAACTTCACCATAGAGGTTGAAGTGGAACTGCAGAACACCGGCAACGTGACGCTGAAGGCCGACGATGACGACATGACCTTGACTCTCTTCGACTACTACGACGAGACTGAGTACGGCACCGCCAACATTGGCCGCGACATCGAGCCGGGCGAGACCGTGAAGGTCAGCGTGAAGGCTGAGATGAACATCAACGAGCACGACGAGGAGATTTACTATTATATTCGCGAGAACGTCAGCGACAACGAAGAGTATGTCATCGCCCTCCGCGCCACCGTTGATCCCTCGACGGGCATCATCACACTGAAGGCTGAGAAACTCAACGGTAAGACCTTCAACCTCGACGGACAGCAGGGCGCTCGCAAGGGCATCGTGATTAAGAACGGAAAGAAATATCATAAGAAATAATAACACACATGAAAAAAATCAGCTTTATGGCTATGGCCACTATGGCCATTATGACTTTGCCTACAACGGCAATGGCACAGGATGATGAATGGAGCGACGACGAGCAACCCGTATTCTCCACCATCGACAATGGTTACTTCCGCATCGTGAACAACGGCTACGGCGACGTGCTCAGCACCGACGGCGCACACCAGTTCGGACTGTCGCTGACCGAGAACTCGGCACGCACCGCGCCTGCCAGCATCTTCTATTACGACACCAACGGCATCTACAACTTTGCCGACGACATGGCACAGCTGGGCGAAAATATCAGCGTGGCCGACCTGATGAAACTCATGGCCACCTCGGCCTGGAAGAGCGGTTCGTACACCACCTACGACCTGGCCTCGCAGGGCATCAGCTTCGGCGGCTATCTGCGCAAGTTGGGCGAATACACCAACACCGTGCTGGGTAACTTCGCAGAGAGTCAAGAGGTGAAAGACTTCTATGAGAACGGTCCCGCATGGTATCTGGCGGTGGCCATGAGCGGTGCCTTCTATCCCGCCGACATGGAGTCGCTCGACACGTTCAAGGCTGCCGTGACGCGCTGGATGAAGCAGTGGAAGAACTTCTTCGACTTCAACATCTACCTGAAGCCTGCACAGAACATGGAGAACTGCTTCCTCATGCACTTCCACACACCTATGGACATCAGCAAGGTGCAGGACACGCAGGAGCAGATTAACAACATGGCTTCTGAAGAAGGCGGCTCGCTGGGCTACCACTACGACTTCTTTGGCTGCTTCAAGCGCAAGGTGGTCGAGGAGGCTGCCAAGGAGCTCGACGAGCAGGGCGTGGCCTTCCTGCAGCACATCATGGACCAGCTTGAACTCGACAAGGAATACTACATCGGTGAGAACGAGCAGGGTGAACTCTACGTCACAGGCTTCTCGAAAGAGGCTATGTTCGGCGAGAACGGAGAGCTGGCCGGCATCAACCAAGATGAGCTCATCTGGACGATGCAGCCCGTTGACGACGTGAACCCGCTGATGGTGAATATGCCTTCACACCAACTTGGTACTGACGGCTATTACTACACCACCCTCTTCACCGACTTTGCTTATCAACTCGGTGAGGGTGTGGAGGCTTATTATATTGACGCAATCAACGGCGGCGAGGCCCATCTGGTGGCTATCGACGGCAAGGTGCCTGCCCAGACGGGCGTCATACTCCGCTCGAAGAACAAGGCTGCCGTGAGCAATGTGCTGCTTCCCATCGACGAAGAGGTGGCTGCCATCAGCGGAAACCTGCTGAAAGGCACCTGCCTGCCCATCGAAAGCATCGAGGGCGCCTATGCCATGAGCACGGTTGCCAACGAGCAGGGCACTGCAGGAACTATCGAGATGAGTTCCGTCAGCCACATTCCTGCCAACACATGCTACACAGAGCAGCGCGCTTCCATCGCGCCGCTCGATGTGGCCGGTATCATGACGGTAGAGCAGCAGTACGGCAATGCCCGCAACACGGTATTCGACCTGCAGGGCCGCCGCACCAACTCCACAGCCAAAGGCGTCTACATCATCAACGGCAAGAAGATGATCAAATAATCAAACCACGACATCAACATGACACAATAGTGACGTGACCATGCAGCCACTCCCCACGGTCTCAGAAGAGAGAAAAGGTGGAAAGTGGCTGCATTCTCATATTGTGCCAGCCGAAAAAGCATAACACATGAAAACATTCAAACAACTTTTGGCTCTGGGGCTGCTCGCTCTGCCCGCCGCGCTGCTGGCTCAGGATACCGAGATATGGGTCAGCTTCATCGACAACCCCAACCGCGAGACCAACGGCATCTATGGTTTCCCGGCAAGCGACCCGCAGGCCATCACGGCAAAGAAGACCGCTCCTGAGCTCTACTTCCAAAAAGGCACGGGCTATCAGGGCGGTGTCATCTACGGCATGGACTACAAGCAGGGTTTCTTCTCGCCCGACCGCTATATCCTCTATGCCGTCGACACGAAGACATGGAGCGTCAGCCAGCGCGACGTCGATAAGAAGTTTGCCATCAAGGAGACAGCCAACGGCGTCGACGACACCGTCTATGCCCTGTTCGACGACGGAGCCCTGGGCACCATCAACTATACCGACCTCACCAGACAGGACATCTACTCGCCCTCACGTTCCTATGTAGCACTCGGCACCAGCAGCGTCGGCGAGCTCTATGGCATTGACAATGAGGCCAACGTGGTGCGCATCAACACACAGAACGGTGCTGAGACCGTCGTAGGAAACCTGGGCATCAGCATCAACAGATACGGCCAGGCAACGGGCGAGATCGACCCCGTCACCAACCAGTTCTACCTCGCCGCACAGACCGGCTACAACGAGCCGATGACCATCTTTGCCGTCGACCTGCAGACCTGCAAGGCCACCACGAAGGGACAGCTGCCCTATGGCTACGACTATCTGGGCGGCATGATCATCGTGGGCGAGCCCGCCGCTGCCGGAACACCCGGCCGCGCCACCAACCTGAAGGCCGCATTCGAGGGAAACTCCCTTACGGGAACGCTCTCGTTCACGGCCCCCACTGAGACTTTCGACCACAAAACGCTGGAAGGTGAGCTGGCCTATACCGTCAGCTACGGCACCGACGGGCAACAGACGCTTAGCGGCACGGCCCAGACCGGCGACGATGTGTCGCTGCCCATCACGCTCAACGAGGGTGGTCTCATCACCTTCGCCGTGAAATTCGCCAACGCCGCCGGCGAGGGACAGACGGCATCCATCACCCTGTGGGTGGGCCCCGACGCCCCGCTGATGCCCAACGATGTGGAGCTGACGCTGGATGCCGACGGCAAAGCCACCCTTTCGTGGACAGCTCCCACGGCCTGCGTCAACGGAGGCTTTATGGGCAACCTCACCTACGACGTGCGCCGCATCGTCAGCGGCGAGGAGACGCTCGTGGCACAGGGACTCACCACGACCACATTCACCGAGCAGATCGAGATAACCACACTGAAGGAATACAGCTATGCCGTGACAGCCCTGAACGACGGCACCCCCAGTGAGCCCGCCACATCAAACCGCGTGGTGGCCGGCGACGGCTTCGGCGTGCCCTTTGTCGAGCAGTTCGGCGAGAGCAACCATCTGGAATACTTCACCGTGGTCAACGTCAACGGCGACAGCGACCGCTGGGGCGAACTCACATGGAAGCTGCACGCCGAGATGAACTACTGGGGACAGGGCAAGAGCTACGAGGAGATGTGGGTGCAGACCGATGGTGCCACCGACGACTGGCTCATCACGCCGCCCCTGCAGCTGCAGCCAGGCCAGGCCTACATCGTGAAGTTCAAGATGAGGGCGGACTACGACACCACCCCCGAGAAGTTCGAGGTGATGATGGGCCGCACGGCCAGCATAGGTGCCATGACCACCACGCTGCTGCGCGAACAGAGTATCACCAACACCACCTACACCGAGTTCAGTCGTGAGTTCTGCGTCAGCGAGGCCGGCAGCTATTGCATCGGCTTCCATGCCACCCCCAACCAGGGTGCTGCACTCTACCTCGACGACATCGAGGTGCGTGTGAATGCCTCGCAGGACGCTCCTGCCAAGGTCACCGACCTGACAGCCGAGGCCGATGCCACGGGTGAGCTACGCACCACCATCAGCTTCACGGCGCCCACCACCACCATCGGCGGCGACGCCCTGACCGAGCTGACTAAAATTGAAGTGCTGCGCGACGCCGACCTCTTTGCCACCATCGAAGCCCCCGCTGTGGGGTCCTCACAGCAGGTCGTCGACGAGCATCCCTCTAACGGCTACCACCTCTACACCGTCGTAGCCTACAATGCCGAGGGCAACGGTCTGCGCGCTGAGACGGCCGACGTCTACGTCGGCGTAGACATCCCTCAGGCTCCCGTTGTGACTAAGATTGCCGACCTGGGCGACCACGTCGTCTTCGAGTGGGCCGAGGCCGCTGCCACGGGTGCTCGCGGCTACGTTGTCCGTCCTGACGATGTGGTCTACGAGGTCTATGCCACCGACATGGCCACAGGCCGTCAGGCCGACCTCATCTACGAGGGTAAAGACCGCGTGCTCGAGGCCGACTATACCGACACCGAAGACTTCGACATTACCAAATGGATCATCGTGGCCCGCAACGTGGCTGGCAGCAGTCGCGATGCCGCTGCAAAGATTGCCACCGGCACACCACTGACACTGCCCTACCGCGAGACATTCGCCATGGGCCACCTGAAGACAAGCATCTGGACTGAACAGACAGGACTGCGCTCGTGGAACCCCTCGACCGAGGATGCCTGCGATGCCGATGCCGGCTCGCTGATGTTTGCTCCTTACGCCGACGGCGACCAGAGCTCGTACAACACCCAGCGTCTGACATTCGTCGGCATAAAACAGCCTCAGCTGTCGTTCTGGTATCGTCTGGAAAGCGGTTCGCTTGCCGTCAAGGCATGGCTCAGTGACGGCAGCGAAATGCCGCTACTCGATGTGCAGAGTGCCTCCTCATCGGCTTCACAGTGGCGCTTCGCAACGGCCGACATGTCGCAACTCAAGCAGCAGTCCTACGTGGTGCTGAAGTTTCAAGGCACCGGTCAGGCCGAGACCCGTCTGTTTGTAGACAATGTGCTTGTCTGCGACGGCGCCTATGCCAACGGCATCGAGGAGGCCGTTCAACCGTCACTGCACAACGGTCAATACTACGACATGCAGGGTCGCCGCGTGGCAGAGCCCTCCAAGGGACTATATATATATAACGGTAAGAAAATAATCAAGTAAGAACCGACTATGAAGAACTACGTAATATTATCAGCCCTGATGCTGGGCGCCGCCAGCGTGCAGGCACTGCCCCGCACTGAGGCACAGATGATGCAGGCCGCCGCCAACGCCATCAACAGCGACCGCGCCATGATGCACAAGGCGCCTCGCAAGGGCCAGCTCGTAAAGATAGCACAGCGCAGCAATCTGGCCGTGGTGGGCTACGCTGAGGGCGGTTTCGCCGTCGTCACAACCGACGACGTGCTGCCCGCCGTGGTGGGCTACTCCGACAAGACCTTCGACGAGGCCGACCTGGCCGACGGCTTCCGCTGGTGGCTCAACGCCATGAGCGAGGCTGCCGACTACTATGTGGCCACGCAGACTCCCGCGCGCGTCGTCAAGCCCGACGTCAGCCGCGTGCAGCCCTTCGTGCGCCCGCTGCTCTCTACCGAGTGGGGACAGGAAGAGCCCTACAACAACGACTGCCCGCTGCTGCCCGACGCAGAGCTCTACCCGCGCCACTGCGTCGTAGGCTGCGTGGCCACGGCTACGGCCCAGATATTGAACTACCACCAATGGCCCACCACCGGCCAGGGCACCACCACGCTGCGCGTACCCTACGGCTCGGCCATTGGCACCGACTACTTCTTCGATTTCTCACAGTGCCACTTCGACTGGGCTAACATGCGCAACACTTACACCCCGGGCAACTACACCGAGGCCGAGG
This sequence comes from Prevotella sp., assembly GCA_017934525.1. GTDB lineage: Bacteria > Bacteroidota > Bacteroidia > Bacteroidales > Bacteroidaceae > Prevotella. Next base: position 6,797 of record JAGBJJ010000046.1, on the reverse strand, counting down.
CGAGCGCCGTCAGCCAGCTGTCGCACGCCATGGGCATGATGGCCATCATGCAGTATGGAGTCGGCTTCTCGGGCGCCATCAGCGACGATGCCGCCAATGGCCTGCGCGACTACTTCGGCATATCCACCGCCACGCTCTATACGCGCAATGACGTCTTCGGCATGTCGGAGAACTACACCGAGCAGCAGTGGAGCGACATGGCATTCCAAGCCCTGAGCAGCACAGGCCCCGTCTACTACGCCGGCACCGATGCCAACGACGAGGGCGGCCACGCCTTCGTGCTCGACGGGTACAACGAAGACGGACTGGTGCACGTCAACTGGGGCTGGCACGGCCGCTTCGACGGCTACTACGACATCAGCCTGCTCAACCCCCGCATCTACCGCTTCTCAAAAGGCCAGGAGATGATACTGGGCATCTGCCCGCCTGAGAAGGCTGCCGGCATGACCCACAACATCACCATCGACGAGCCCGGCACGCTGTCCGAGCAGCTGCGCCTGACACAGGAGGCCATCGGCGGCCAGACCATCAGCAGTGTCATTATACGCGGACAGCTCAATGCCGACGACGTACAGGCTCTGGCCCACCTCACCACACTGAAGGACCTCGACATGGGCGGTGCCTCACTCGTGGGCGGCGCCCTGCCCCCGCTGGCCTTCCGCGGCTGCGCCAACCTGCGCTCGCTGGTGCTGCCCGCCACGATGAAGACTTATGGCGACGGTGCCTTGGCCGACTGCTCCAACCTGAACAGCCTGTCATTGCCCGCCGACGGCAGCCAGAACTACCGCGTGGATGGCGGCGTGGTCTACACCACCGACATGACTGAGGTGATTGCCGTGCTGCCCACCGCCCCCGACACGGTGACCGTGGCCGATGGCACCACCTTCATCCACGACTATGCTTTCGAGGGTTGCAAGTACGTGCGTATCGTCACCCTGCCCGTCACGGTGCAGAAACTGGGCGAGCGCTCGCTGGCTAACGTGCTCATCATGCGCGAACTGCACATGCTCGGCAATGTGCCTGCCGAAGCGGATGCCCAGGCCTTCGACGGTGTCGACCCGGGCTTCCTGATGCTCTACATCCCTGCCGGCAGCCGCAGCGACTACGAGCAGGCCGAGGGCTGGCATGAGCTCTTCCGCAGCGACAACGTCACCGAAGTGGGTACCCTTATCAGGGCCCGCGACATCACCCGCAAGTATGGCGAAGACGTCGACGAGTATTACTTCGAGATTGTCGGACAGCGCGTGAAAGGCATGCCGCACCTGTGGTGCGAAGCCACGACGACCTCGCCTGCCGGACAGTACCTCATCCATTGTGAGCGCGGCTCGGTGGAAGGCGACGACGTGCGCTTCGAAGATGGTCTGCTCACCGTTGTGGGCGGCCCCGCCGGCAGCAGTTCAACACTCAACGCCCAAAATTCTACCTTCAGCCTGGGCTACTGCAATGGCGAGGTGGCCACCAAGTCGCAGTACGGCGACATGGGCAACGAGTATGTGTCGGCAGCCATCTATATTCCCGCCTCGACACTCAGCAGCATGAGCGGTGCTGAGATACAGAAGATACGCGCCGGACTGGCCACGCGTCTGAACATCGACGAGCTGAGCGTATGGATACGCGCAGAGCTGGACGGCGACAACCTGGCCGAGGGTACACTGAACCGCAAGCAGACCCGCGTGCAGCAGGGCTGGAACGAGGTGAGCCTCGCCACACCTTTTATTATTAAAGAGCAGAGCGAAGGCTTGTATGTGGGATACACCTACCACCACACCGGACTGGCCAACGCCGTCTCCATAGTGGGCTCTACGCCTGCAGGTACGGCCTTCTTCAAGAAGAACACCGACGCCCAGTGGCAGGACATCAGCAGCGAGGGCGCCATCAGTCTGGAAGCCATCGTCAGCGGTTCGACGCTCACGCAGTATGACCTTGCCCTCGACCATCTGACCATCGTGCCCGACCTGATGAAGAGCACCGATGCCGACGGCGCCACCTGCTTCAGCGCCACCGCCGACGTGCTCAACATGGGCACACAGACCATCGACGGCTTCGACGTCAGCATCGCCAACGGCTCTGTCGAGAAGACACAGTGTCACGTCAGCCAGACCATCGAGAGCGGTCGCCGCCAGCAGGTGACGTTCAGCTTCAGCCTGCAGGGCACCATCTTCGCCGGCACAGAGCTGCAGGCAGCCATCATCGCCCTCGACAACGGCACCGACGAGAATGCCGACAACAACACGGCCACTGCCGCAGTCACTCTGCAGCGCCACGTGCTCATCGAGGAGTTCACCACTGAGAACTGCTCCAACTGCCCCAACGGCGCACAGCTCATGAACGACGCCATTGCCAGCAAGCCGCAGCTCAAGGACCGCCTTGCCGTGGTATGCCATCACTCCGCCTTCGGCACCGACTGGCTCACACAAGCTTGCGACGAAGCCTACATCTGGTTCTTCAACGAGGGAGGCCAGACCTTCGCCCCTGCATGGATGATTGACCGCAAGCCTTACTTCGACTCGATGATTGCCAGCGGCAACCGCCAGGCCATCTACTGGACCAGCAGCGCCACCGAGTTTGCCCAGATGATTGAGGGCGCAGCCGCCGAAGAGGCCCACGCCCAGATGGGTGCCACAGCCACACTGGCCAACGGCACCGTCACCGTGCGGGTGAAGGGTATGAAGAGCAACGACTTCAATCTTGACAACCCGCTGCTGACCGTCTACCTGACCGAAGACAACATCGCCGCCCATAATCAGGAGGGTGCTGAGGGGGCTTACACCCACCAGCACGTCATCCGCGCCTGCAACAGCACCTGGGGCGAGGCACCCTCGTTCAACCGCAGCATGGGATTCGACTACAGCTGCGAGCTGCAGGCCGACCCGTCGTGGAAGGTGGCAGACCTGAAAGTGGTGGTCGTGCTGGCCAACTACGATGCCGACAACAACCTGAACTGCGCCGTGGAGAACAGCATCGTCGTGCCCGTCACGTTGGGCCAGGCCGAGGGCATCACCAGCGCCACACATGCGGCCAAGAGCGGCACCGTCAGCGCTTATAACGTCGGCGGTCAGCGCGTGGAGCACAGCCATGGCGGACTGATCATCACACGCCGGGCTGACGGAACCGTCGCGAAACACTGGCAGCGCCGTTAGTTTTTTGAGGAATTTTGGCCGGAATTGATGTAATTCCGGCCGGAATTTCGACGATTCCGGCCAAAATTCTTCCCTGACTGACTGCACAGCTTCATCAATCATACCTCCATTAACCATCAAACAGCAAAAGAACAAGACATGAAACACTATGTGATAACCACTGTACTGCTGGCCGCCACCCTGACAGCCGCAGCCCAGCCCCGCAGCGAGCACGAAATGCAGACCATCGCCTCGCAGTATCTCTACGGCGCACAGGCCCGCGGCAACGGTACTCTGCGCCCACAGCTGCAGCCGGAGCTGACCACCACGATGGTGGCCACCTACAGCGACGCCGCCGGACACACCGTCTTCGTCAGCCGCGACGCTGCCTTTGCCCCCGTCATGGGTGCCACCGACCATGCCGTCGCCCCCGAGGCAGTGCCCGATGGTCTGCGCTGGTGGCTCGCCACCATCAGCCTCACCATGCAGCAGAAATTAGACGCCAACGACTGGCACACCATCATGCACGCACCGACGGCCACCACCGTGGAGCCCCTCGTCAGCTCACGCTGGGCACAGGACACGCCCTACAACGACAAATGCCCCGTGGCCGACACGTGGACAAAACGCCGCGCCCAGACAGGCTGCGTGGCCACGGCCATGGCCCAGATAATGAACTATCACGAATATCCCGCCAAGGGCCAGGGCATGGGCTACTACACCTTGAACAACAACAAGAAGAACGTACGCATTGAAGGCCAGTACGACTGGGCCAACATGAAGGACACCTACAGCAGCAGCGCTGCCAAGGACGCCACCACCGACGCCGTGGCCACGCTGATGTACGACTGCGGCCTGGCCTCGGGCATGACCTATGCCGTGCAGGGCAGCGGTGCCACGACGCTGAATGCCGCTGCCGGCATGGTAAACCACTTCACCTACGATGAGGCCGCCCTGCACTGCACCTTCCGCACCTTCACCAATGACGTTGCGTGGCTGCAGACCATCTACAACGAGCTGGCCGCACAGCGCCCCGTGCTCTATGCCTCTACCGACGCCACCTACGGCGCCCACGCCTTCGTCATCGACGGCTGCCGCGCCGACGACGGCTATGTGCATGTGAACTGGGGCTGGAACGGCGATGCCGACGGCTGGTTCGACTTCTTCAACCTCAATCCGCGCACAGCCTATCAGCAGGCCTACGGCATGCAGGGCTACGACTTCAGCAGCGACGTGCAGTCGCAGTCGATGCTCACCGGCATCACCGCTCCCGGCAAGGGCGACTTCAGCTATGAAGCCTACTGGTGCATGGACGGCGAGGAAAACATCACCGTCGAGGGCGACAGCATCGTGCTTCATCTGCCCACGCTCATCAACTACCACTTCATGCCCTTCGAAGGTCTGGTAGGGCTCTGCATCGAGGACCCCGTCACCGAGAAAGGCACGCTCCAGCCCTTCTACTACTCGGCATGGGAGAAGAGCACCGTCAGCTCGCTCACAGGGTGGAAGCCCATGGACGTGCCCTACTACAAGAACATCACCGATGCCCTCGATGACGGAACCTACGACCTCTACCTCATGGCTTGGGACCAGCGCGCACTCAACGCCAAGACGCCGCCACAATACATCCGATTCCCCGCCCGCAACGACGGCAAGGAGAACTACAACGTGTGGCGCCTGACAAAGAAGGACGGTCATCTGAGCATCCAGAAGCAGGACGTACCCGCCGGGAGCGGCATCGAATACACCGACCATTCACCATTGACCACCGACCACCCTGCATACGACCTGCAGGGACGCCGCATGAACTCGGTCGCAAAGAAGGGGATATATGTGAAGAACGGCAAGAAATACATTGGCAGATAACATCATTCGCAACGTTTTTAACCATACAATGAAAAAGACAATTCTTACAGTCGTGGCAGCAACCATGTGCATCGCTGCCACAGCACAGATTACTGAGCAGCCCGCGGGCGAGCTCATGAAGAACATGGAATACTGCTCGAAGGGCATGGTGCCCGACTACACGACGGGCCAGATATCACGTTTCGATGAGACAGGCGTGGTGGCTCACGTGGTCGTCGACGGCAAGAAGATGTACATCAAGGACCCCATCACCCACTATCGCAAAGGCGTGTGGATGGAGGGCGAGCTCAGCGATGACGGCACGCAGGCCATTTTCCACACGCCGCAGGTGTTCACCACAGAGCAAGGCACCACCTACTACCTCTACCGCATGGTGCAGAAGGGCCAGTCACTGGCCGTCGACCCTGCGGCCACCGACCTTATCTTCAGCTATGCCGACGGCACGCTGACCCAGACCGACGGCGGCTATCTGTCGATATGCAACGCCGAGGGCCGCACCACCAGCTACGTGGAGTATGGCATCACCATCCGCCCCATGGGCCTCGAGGTGCAGTGCCCGCCTGCTGATGCCACCTACTCCACCTACATGATGAGCTATGAGGCCGACGGCGCCCCGCAGACGAAGACCATCAACGTGGGCTTCAGCGGCAACGAGGTCTACATCGCCAATCCCTCAGGAGCTGCCGACAGCTGGATCCACGGCACCATCGACGGCGACCGCCTCATCTGCCCCAACTCGCAGTTCCTCGGTGCCGACGAGGCCTTGGGCTACTACGTCTGGCTGAAGGCTGCCGAAGGCTCCATTGAGATTATCAACATCCCCGGCTTGGGCGAGTGGCCCGTGAACAACATCAAGCTCACCGACGCCGAGTCCGTCACCTTCAGCTACGACGCCACGACACGCGCCTTCAGCACCGAGGAGCTCTTCCTCGTCAACGCCGGAAACGACAAGCTGGGTAGCCAGTACTATGACATCGCCAAGGCTTCGTTCACGCCCTACGAGGAGGTGGCTGCTGTGCCGGCCGACCCGCAGGTGGTCAGCTGTTCGGGCATCATCGAGGGCTATGGCATAGGCATCTTTGCCATCGACATCCCCGCCACCGACGTAGACGGCCACTACATCAACCAGGAGAACATGTACTACAACGTCTTCGTCGACGACCGCCAGCTGCTCACGCCCGACGGCCGTGCCGACATCCCCTATAACTACACCGACGGCCAGACCATCCGCGTCAGCGGCACGAGCCACACCTTTACCTACACCGAGGCAGAGCCCGTCAACGACCGCATCGGCGTGCAGGTGTTCTATCGCGTGGGCGATGTGGTGAACCAATCGAACCTCGTCTGGTACGACGTGAAGTCTGCCGCCATCGACGCCACCGAGAATTCGAGGGCCATTGTCAGCACTGAATGCTACGACGCCATGGGCCACCGCGTGGAGCCCACGGCCAAGGGCCTCATCATCCGCCGCACCACCTACGCCGACGGAACAGTTGAGACGATGAAGAGCATAGGCAGATAATTACTTGCCGTTGCACAGGAAAAACGGCAAGCACACCCAAACCACTCCAAAATACCGCAAAAAACGGTGCCCGTCCCTTAGGGACAGGTTTCGTTTTTTGCGGTATTTAATATTTATTAAGAAACTTCGCATAAAAAATTACGGTTATTTTCTTCCTAAAATCCGCAGATAATTTGTCACGGGTCTATTTTTTACCGCCAATTGAGTTGTATCAGTCTGGTTTTAGCCATACAGGCGCGTAATACGCCCCATCATGAGCCAGCTACCCCTTACCCCGTAAGGTCGAGAGG
>JAGBJJ010000045.1 GCA_017934525.1 Prevotella sp. | reverse complement strand
TCTCGCCCATCGGCTTGCGGTATATTGTAGTTTTCTGCATGATTCTGTATGATTTCTACTACAAAGGAACGACTTTTTACTGAAATATCAAAGTAAATCTCTAATTGTTAACAAGTTAATTTATAGAACATCCCTATTAATATTATTTTAATGAGACACATAGTTCTGCTCAGTCTGCTCCTTTTCATGTCGGCTACACTTTGCGGTTGCCGCGAAGAAAGTGTTGAGCGCGATCCGCTGGCTCAGCGCACTGTAATCGTCTACATGTCAGCCGAGAACAACCTGTCTTCTTTTTCGAGAGACGACTTGAGGGAATTGACCGACGGCAGTAAAGAACTGAACGGCCGTCAGCGCCTGGTGGCTTTCGTGGATGATGCCAGCGTTTCAACGCCGGCCATCATTGAATTGAAAGGAGGCAAGCGAGACACGCTCAAGCTCTTTGAGCACGACTTTTATGCTTCTGCCCCCGACAAATTCAGGGAAATCATACAATTCATTGAAAACGAATGCCCGGCTCGCAGCTACGGCCTCGTGCTATGGGGGCATGCAAAGGGCTGGATTATTGAGAACGACAGTATCGAGTCGGCTACATCGAGACCGCGAAAAGCATTCGGCGTAGACAACGGCAGCAATCTCGAGGTTGGCTTTTCGTTTGGCAACCGCTGGATGAACATCACTCAGATGGCCCGCGCCCTCGACGGGCTGCCCCGTTTCCGCTTCATCTTCGCCGACTGCTGCTGCATGATGTGCGTAGAAACGGCTTACGAGCTACGTCATGTCACCGACTATCTGCTGGGCTCACCTGCCGAGATTCCCGGAAATGGTGCTCCCTACCACAAGATTGCTCCGCTGTTTTTCAGTGAAAGCGACGATTTCTACAAGGCCATCATCGACACCTATTACGACGATTATATGGGCAGAGTAGACTATCCCGGCTGCAGCGTGCCTCTCTCTGTGGTAGACATGAGCCACATTGAGGAACTGGCCCAAGCAACACGCACCGTGCTGAGAGCCCCTTCGGAATACGACACAGAAAAGATTGCCTACTACTTCCAATACAAGAACGACGTCCCGGTGATGTACGACATGTGCAGCCTGATGGAGCGCAACCTGGCTGAAAATGATTATCATGCATGGAAACGGGTTCTTGACATGGCCGTTCCCTACCGTCGCTTCTCAGAGAAATGGATGACCGACACGACAAACTTCGACATCTACAAAGGCTTCGGCGTATCAATCTTCAACCAAGACAACTACGGCGGACTGAGCATGTTTGTGGAGAAACCCGAATACAATTTCTCTCGCCACGACTTCAACCGCGACATTTGCAAGACGAGCTGGTACTGGGCCGTGGGGTGGAATCGTTTTCAGTAGCCCATGTCAGTACATAGTCGTCTTCTGAAACGACATACACGGTCACGATGTGGCCGTGTTTTTTGTTTTGCAACGTCATTTCCGAGGCCGATGCAGTCAAGGTCTGCATCTCGTAAAACTGAAGATTGTCTTCAGAATGAAGCTTGTAGAGAGTTTCCTTGGCCGACCATATCCGCAACATGTCATCAATCGACCTGGCCGTCTCATCAGGCCGTATGAAGCGCGAAGCGATGCGCCCCACCCTGTCCGAGCGATACTCAATGTCGACGGCCACGTTTTCCTTACGCGACAGGAGCAGCACTGCATATCCACGAGTATGGCTAATACTGATATGCCATCCTTCGAGTGTAGGCTTGCCGCTGGATGCATGGCCTATGACAAGCGTGGCGTCGTGCGTCATCTCATAGAGCAGAGCCCGGGTGCAAAGCACTTCCATCCGACGTCGCACACTCTGGCAAGTCATCTGCAGGCCATGCAGATGAGGATAAAGCCGAAGCATCTCGTCGGGGGTCTCAGTCATCTGCCACAATCCCATACGCGAATCCTCGGTGATATGGCTAATCTTTATCAGCGGCATCTTCCTTGTTGACCACAACTTTAATCTTGGATATGCGATGACCGTCGAGCTCAACTATTTCAAACCTGAAGTTTCCATAGTCAATCCGTTCATTCTTCTGCGGGAAGTCGCCCTTCAGCTCCAGCAACAGGCCGGCCAGCGTGTCGGCATCGCCTTCCACCTCCTCGAAGATGTCGTCATCAAGATTCAGAATCTTATAGAAATCGGCGAGCAGCGTCTTTCCTTCAAAGACATAGGTGTTTGCATTCAGCCTGACATAGTGGCGCTCGTCTTCATCATACTCATCGTTAATCTCCCCAACAATCTCTTCCAGTATGTCTTCAAGCGTGACGAGACCGCTGGTACCTCCAAACTCGTCGACCACAATAGCTATGTGCACTTTATTCTCCTGGAAATCACGCAGCAGGTCGTCAATCTTCTTTGTCTCAGGTACAAAATAAGGAGGTCGTATGAGCGACTGCCACCGAAACGAAGCCGGTTTCGACAGATGAGGCAGCAGGTCCTTGATGTAGAGGATACCGCGAATATTGTCTATCGACTCCTGATAAACCGGAATACGCGAATAATTATTCTCCACAATACACTGTATCACCTCAGGGAAGGTAGAGCGGAAGTCCAGGTCAACAACATCCTGCCTGCTGGTCATCACCTCCTTGGCAGTTTCATCGCCAAACCTGACGATACCTTCAAGCATGTTTTTCTCGTTTTTTATCTCCTCCTTGTCAGTCAGCTCCAAAGCCTGTTCCAGGTCGTCAACGCTCAGTACATGGTTCTCGCGGGCCATCACCTTCTCAACCCATATACCCGAGCTGATGAGCAGGCTGGCTAAAGGGTAGAACAGACGGCGCAGGAGGAGTATGGCCGGCGAGAGAACACGGCATACCGCCAGTGCATGCTGGCCGCAATATATTTTTGGCATAATCTCACCAAAGAGCAAGAGCATAAACGTAAGCAGCACTGTGATGACGATAAACTCAAGCCACACAGCATGACCGAAGTCAATGATATGAGCAAAGAAATAGCTGCACAGCATAATGATGGTCACATTCACTAAGTTGTTGGTTATCAGTATGGTGGCCAGCGTTCGCTCAGAATCTTCTCGAAGTCTTGAAATAATGCGGTCAGACTTGTTCTTCTCCTCATCGAGCTCACTCAAATCGGTAGGCGACAGTGAAAAAAAAGCAATCTCGGAGCCCGATGCAAAACCCGACACAATGAGCAGCAGGCATGCAAGGACACCCGAGAGGATGGCTCCAAACGAAGGAGTTAACAGTTGTACGTCGTTTAATAATTGTTGAAAATAATCGTCCATCGTTTTGCGTTAAAAAGGCAATACCGAGTCATCGTCTGACGAGGCAGTGGCAGATGTTTTTGTAGTCGGTTGTACAGACGGAGAGTGTTGTGCCTCACTCTGGGCCGGTGTTGTGGCAGGCCGCGGCGAAAGCATTTCCATGTTGTCAGCCCATATCTCAGTCACATACTGGCGCTGTCCTTGCTTGTTGTCATAAGTAGAATAACGTATGCGACCCTCTATATATAGCTTGTCGCCTTTATGCACATAGCGCTCAACCACCTCGGCAAGCTTTCTCCACAGAATCACATTATGCCAGTCGGTATGGTCGGGCACCTGCGTACCATTCTGAAGCGTGTAGCCCTTCTCCGTGGTAGCAAGGCGCAAGCGTGCCACGGCCACCCCCTGATCCACATAGCGAATCTCGGGCTCTACGCCAACATTGCCTATGAGCATTACCTTATTCATAACATCAGTAATTGAAAACGGTTACAATATGATTTTATCACTATTTAGCCAAGCCCAAAAAGCGGAAGTGGTAGTTCTTGCCTTTTGCCGAGGGGAACTGGCTCCTGTCGTCAACGCGCTGGCGCAGATGATCGATGATGCGGTTATAGCAGTCGAGCCCCGACATGGCTTTCACCTGAGCCACAAAGTGCGTGTCGCGATACTGGAATTTGCCCGTGCCTGGCACCAGCGACACACGCTTGAAGTCTACGCTTCCTTCATACCATCCAGGGCGCTCCTCGTTGAGCTTCTGCACCACCGGCGAAGCAATGCGCTCTTTCGCCTGGCTGTTGTCGAGATTGCTGCGCAATGCTTTCTTCTCCTTGAAGTCGAGCATGGTGGCAGCTTCGGTCTTGATGATGATGAAATAGACGCGCGGCCTGATTTTATAGCGCTTAGGATAGTAGACATCACTGGCCACATAGTCACGTATGTCACTTTCCAGCACAGGGTTCATGCCTATCTCATCGATACTTTTCAGAAAATCTATAGCTTCATCAACGCTCGTAGCAAGCGTCTCTTTGTCAAAATAGCGTAAATATAAATTCATTTGAATTGATGTTTTCCTAAAATCAAAATAAAGGGAGCGGAAAACGGGACTCGGACCCGCGACCCCAACCTTGGCAAGGTTGTGCTCTACCAACTGAGCTATTTCCGCAATTACGACTGAAAGCTAAAATGGTGAAGAGGAGGAGACTCGAACTCCCACGTCGCAATTGACACTACCCCCTCAAAGTAGCGCGTCTACCAATTCCGCCACCTCTCCAACATAATATTAACACATTGAAAAAAAGAGTGCCCAGAACAGGACTCGAACCTGCACGCCTCGCGGCACACGCACCTGAAACGTGCGCGTCTACCAATTCCGCCACCTGGGCATTTTTCAATGGAACAATTTCCATCGCTCTTTTTGTTCAAAATGTTGAGCGGAAAACGGGACTCGGACCCGCGACCCCAACCTTGGCAAGGTTGTGCTCTACCAACTGAGCTATTTCCGCCTTTTCCTTTGTTCAAGGAGCATCTCTCTCGATTGCGGATGCAAAGGTACGACTTTTTTCTGAACTACCAAAACTTTTCGGCATTTTTTTTCAAAAAAAGCCCTAATTCATCCTTTTTTTATAGTCTTCGTACCCAAAACGGCGCAAAATCTCGAGTTTTCCGTCGCTATGAAGCATGCCTATCGACGGATGCGTGATGCCGTTGAACATACATGTTTTCACGGTCGTATAGTGAATCATGTCCTCAAACACCACCTCGGCACCTACGTTCAATTCTTTCTCAAACTTCCATGCCGACATAAAATCGCCGCTCAGGCAGCTGTTGCCTCCCAGCCGGTAGACACATGTGCCGCGCTCTTCATCCACGTGTTCAGCCCCGCGCACATCGGGGAAATATGGCATTTCAAGACAGTCGGGCATATGGCAGGTGAAGCTGACATCGAGCACAGCCGTCTTAATGCCTTTGTCTTCCACGATGTCCACCACGTGGCTCACCAGCGGTCCTGTCTGCCATGCAAAAGCGCTGCCCGGCTCGAGAATAATTTTCAGCCACGGATAACGCCGATGCAAGCCCTGCAGAATATCGACGAGCAAGTCTACATCGTAGTCGCGGCGCGTCATGAGATGGCCTCCTCCCAAGTTGAGCCACTTCAGCTGCGGAAACCATCGTGCAAAGCGCTCCTCAATATGCACCAGCGTACGCTGCAGCACGTCGGCCCCACTCTCGCAATGGCAGTGGCAGTGAAAGCCCTCTATATCTGAAGGCAGCTGCTCGGGCAGCTTGTCGGCCGTCACCCCGAAGCGGGTGCCGGGCGCACAGGGATTGTAGAGCAGAGTGCCTACTTCAGAATATTCAGGGTTGACGCGCAGCCCGAGGGAGCATGCCGCCGCCCTTTCATGATAGCGCTCATACTGCGAAAGAGAATTGAAGGTGAGGTGCGATGAACATTTCACTATCTCGTCAATCTCGTCGTCGGTATAGGCTGGCGAGAAGGTATGCGCCTTGGCGCCGAACTCCTCCAGTGCCAGCCGGGCTTCCGACAGCGAACTGGCCGTAGTGCTGCTGATGTATTCGCGGAAGATGGGAAAAGTCTTCCACAAGGCAAAAGCCTTGAAGGCAAGGATGATTTCCACATCAGCCCGCCGGGCCACATCGGCAATAAGCGCCAGGTTGCGCCGCAGGCGCTTCTCTTCTATTATATATATAGGTGTAGTCATACTGATGAAAAGATTGCGTGGTGCGTCAATACACTCTCGGTCCGAAGATGGCCGTGCCGACGCGCACCATGGTCGAACGGTGACTCAGGGCGAGCTGATAGTCGTTGCTCATGCCCCACGAGCGCTCTTTAAAGCTCGGCCTGTCGGCGAAATAGCGGGCTTTCACCTCATCGAAGAAGTCGGCAGCCGTCTGAAACTCGCTGCTTATCTGAGCCTCGTCGTCGGTGTTTGACGCCATCATCATCAAGCCGCAGATGCGCACATGCTCCATTTGTCGCCATTCTCCGTCGGCCAGCAGCTGGCGGCAGTCGTCGAGCGTCAGGCCATACTTGGTGGCCTCCTCGGCAATGTGCAGCTCCAGCAGCACGTCTACCACCCTACCCGCCTTGGCGGCCTGTTTCTCAATCTCACGCAGCAGCTTCAGCGAGTCAACAGCCTCGATCATCGATATGAAGGGGGCTATATACTTCACCTTGTTAGTCTGCAGGTGGCCGATGAAGTGCCACTCAATGTCTTTCGGCAGCGCCTCAGCCTTGCGTTTCAGCTCCTGCTCGTGGCTCTCGCCAAACACCCGCTGCCCTTCGTCGTAGGCAGCCATGACATACTCCTCCGGATGAAACTTGCTGATGGCTACCAGCCTCACCGAGTCAGGCAGCGTGGCGAGCACCCGGTGCAGATTTCCCTTTACGTCATACATGGTTATTGCTCCTCGTATTCGGGTTTATCGTTCTTTTCTGCTTTCTTATATTCAAACACGTCCATGAGCGTCGTCTCTGCCACCGAAAGAATGGTATAGTCGACCATGGTGCCGCTCATTCCCGTCTCGATGTTCTTCACCGCTCCCGGCAGCGTTGACGCCTGAAACAAGTAGGTCACGCTGGAGCGCTTCTCTTTATCGGTCTTCTCGTCGATGGTGATAAACTGTAGTCGTGCCTTATACCAGCGGTCGTCTGATGCGTCGTCGCTGAAGAATATCTCGCCATAAGGGGCCATTTTAATGTCTTTCACGTTGAATTCGCCGCTGATGTAGGCCGACATCTCGTCGATGATGCGTTCCTCGGCTTCGCTGAAGCTCAGGGCGTCGACCACATAAGACTCATTCACTTTTTTCTGCAAGCCGTCTTCCATAGTCTTTTCGTAGCGGATCTTGCATTCAAACCAGTTTGCTGTTCTGCTTCTCATTGTCCTTTTTTTGTTTTTACCAATGTGCAAAATTACACATTAAATCCGATATTGGCAAACTTTTCCCTGAGTTTTAGTTATTTTATGTCTTTTCGTCTTGCCCCACAAACAGCCAGCCTCCCAGAGCAGCCACAGCTGCCGTCAGCCGTCAGCACGCGCCCGCCTTGCCCACGGCTGGCGTCTGTCTGGTGCAGATTTTGGCCGAAACAGCATAAATTCCGGCCATTATCCGCTCAATTCCGGCCGGAATTGCCGTCCACCTTATTATTATAAAATGACGTCCGTAGTTGTTTTTTTACCTCTATACCGGTTATGCGTCAGCAAACACCTTGCCGTCGTCGAGCGTAATCTGCAACTTGGAATACTCGCAGTGGAAATCATGTTGCAGGCGATCGAGGTAGCGGGCACTCTCCCACTTACACATAGGCAGGTCGTGAAGCAGGTAGTTGCCGCAGGTCTCAGGCTCCGTGGCGGGCACCTTGTCCTGCGTGAGAATCCACTGGAGGCACTCGATGGTCAGGCGGCGCATGTCCTCGACGGTGTATGCTCCCGTCATGATGACATACATGCCGGTGAGACAGCCCATAGGACCTACGTAGACCACATCATCCTTGGCCTCGCTGTTGCGGAACCAGGTGGCCATGAGGTGCTCCAGGCTATGCATGGCGGCAGGAGCCACAGCCGGTTCTTTGTTGGGTTCGGTGATACGCAGATCGAAAGTGGTGAAACCTTTGTCTTCGCGTGATACATAAATGCCTGGCTTCAGGCGGGTGTGGTTGATGGTAAAACTCTGTATGACTTCCATAATTATATTAAATAAGATTTGTGCAAAGTTAGGCAATTAATTCTAAAAAAAAACTATTTTGATACCATTTCCTTATACAATTTAAATAATTCAGCAACGCACTGGCTTTCCGTAAAGGTGGACTTAACAGGAAAACCGTAGGCTTGCATTACGGCACGGTCGTTGTCTTGATGGGCCTTGCGAAGCTCCACGGGCATCGTCAGTTCATCGTATAAATCTGCCAGCGAAGAGTCGGGATAGAGGGCACGAGCGTCAAGGATGGCTTGTGCAGTTTGCTCAATCTTTGCTTTCTGCTCTTCTGTGGGAGTAGGCCAGGGGAAGTTGTTGTAGACAACATCTTTAGAATAACGATAATCGCTTTTTAATCTTCCACATACAGCCCTCATCCAAGCCATGTGGACATTGCTTTCAAGAATACCGAAATGGTAAAGCGTTGCATCTGGGATAACAAAAACAAGGTCACTGGCCAAAACATTTGGAGACATGAAGCCCATCGGCACATACCGACGTTTCTCTGAGGATACCTTTGGGACGATAATGAAATTTGTATCAGGCATGTTCTCTGTACTAAAATGAGTTGGGCGGTCTGCCAATTTGCGAGTCCCTGCACGATTGCTGGCCAATCGCAATTCCTTAACGGCCTCGATACGTTTCAAGCAATGGGGCATTTGCCTTAATTCTGCAGGTGTACAGTCACCCAGCCACAGGCAGTAGCGAGGCTTCCGATGAATGAATTCCTCTGAGCCATACCAAGGCTTGAAGTAATTTGCTGACTTAGGCTCTATTTTTACGAATTCATCCATCTGTTCTTTGGTAAAGAGATAGTTTCCCCCATCAATAGGGAGATTGCCTATTCCTACCCAAGGTACATCACATAGTGGCGAGGATTTGCTTCGTATGAATACGTCTGGCGCATCCATGAGATAAGCGTTAATATGATCTGCTTTTGTTATCTTGTCGTTATCGTAAATCAAAAGTTCCTTCGGCTTTTCATCTTTATGGCTAAAACCAACAATCACGCAATGGACATGGGCTTTAAGTGAGGCTTCACTATCCCAGCGGAAAGTACGATGAGCAAAATCTATGCGAAGGCCCTTTTCCATAAGCGGCTGCCAAAGGTTTGCCACTTGATCTCCCTGGCAAATGCTATTAGTTGATACGAAAGCAATTCGAGGATGGCCAATTCTCGTTGACTGAAAACCTTTCATGTACCAACAGCACACATAATCAAGGTTGCCAACGTTCTTCCATTTTTCACCAAATATATGAATGACATCCTCCTTTTGTTCGCTATTCATCTGACGAGCACCCACAAATGGCGGATTACCTATAATATAATCATACATCATGATTAAGCCCTCTTCTTTGGGCTCTTCTTCATAGGTGATTTTATGGACATTAGGACGTATTTCTATCCGTTCTTTCTCGACAGGCTTATACCCAGGTACAGTTCTGCTTGATGGTAAAGATTTTATTGGCAATGGAGATGGTAACCCGTTTTTGTACGGAATGAAATTCCAATCCATCCGCAAGGCATTGCCTTCACGGATGTTTGAATAACTCTTTAAGGGCAGGAAGTCTATATCTCGGCGAGTGATTTTCTCTGTCTCTCTTAGCATCTGCGCCTCTGAAATCCAAAGGGCTGTCGTAGCAACGGTTACGGCAAAGTCGTTGATCTCGATGCCGTAGAACTGCTGAATGCTCACCTTGATAGGATTCACTTCCTCAAAGCCCAGGAACGATTGTCCATGATAACGCTCACGAATAACCTCATTTTCCAGACGACGGAGTGAGAGATAAGTCTCGGTAAGGAAATTGCCAGAGCCGCAAGCGGGGTCAAGGAAAGTCAGCGAGGCCAGGCGCTCTTGGTAAGCGTCGAGCTTCCTGATGCGCTGCTTCTCTACCTTTTCTTCCAATATCTCATCTAATTCGCGGCGCAGGTCATTCAAGAAAAGCGGGTCGATGACTTTATGGATGTTTGCAATCGACGTATAGTGCATACCACCGCTACGACGGGTCTCAGGATTAAGCGTACTCTCAAAGACGGCGCCGAAGATAGTAGGCGATATTTCGCTCCAGTCGAAGTCAAGGCTGGCATTCTTCAGTAGGGTCTGTTTCAGTTCCTCGGTAAACTGCGGAATCTCTATCTGTTCTTCAAACAGCCCGCCATTGGTATAAGGAAAGGCTTTTAAGTCATCTTTCAGATACTTGCTGCGTTTCTCGGCTGGCGTGTTCAGTACCTCAAACAAACGAATCAATGCACTGCGCAAATCCTCTGCATCATAGCGCACCAGATAGTCGTGAAACTGGTCGTGGGTGAAAACCCCGGCATCCTCAGCATAAAGACAGAACACGATGCGTACACAAAGGATATTCAGCCATCGCAGAGCTTCAGCCGAGTTGTCGTCGTATTGCTTCAGCAATGCCTCGTAGATTCTGCCTACAATCTCACCTGCCTGCATAGAGACTCGCATTTCCTTGCTCAGGTGCTCATTCTTTGCATCGACGAGGAACAACAGGCGATAATACTCCTTACCCAAGTTTTCAAGCAATATCTGTTCTGGCTCACCGTTTGGCTGCTCCATGTCATAGACAAGAAACTCAGAGAAGTTACAGGTCACTATCCAACGGGGATGTTCTGACACGGGCAAACTGACCACATAGCGACGGGCTTGCTGGAAAGGATTCAGCAGGCTGTCGTCACTTTGTCTGATGCCTTTACGCAAATCCTTTCCCAGAGATTTTTGCTCAATGAGGACACGAGTGGAAGGTATACGACCATCTATGAAGTTGGAGGCATCCACCATTCGGTGCTCTTCAAAACGTATAAATCCATCAGAGGGAGTCTCTATGCCAAACACATTCGAGAGCAGGTCTATCCAAAAAGGTTGCGACTCGCCCCTTTCATACCCTCTGCCTTTCCACCGCTCGGCAAACTCAGCCGCAGCTATCGCCATTTGTTTCTCAGTCTTCATGTCCCGTTGGTCTCCGGTTCTTAATTATGGCTACAAAGTTACAGAAAATAAGTGAGTATCTTGCGAGAAATGGATAAAAAATTTATTTTTAAGTTGTTTTTACTCGAATTATGTAATATCTATGTACACAGAGGCTGCAACACGATACATTATTATTATAAATGTGGCTGATTTCTTTTGGGGTTCAGATATTTTTTGTACCTTTGCAATCGCAAACGAGTTGTTTTGACGTCATAAAAAAATTAAACACACGACACATGAATTTGCCTCTTTTTCTCTCAAAGAGAATATATGAAGACCAGGGCGACCAGCGCAAGGTGAGCCGTCCAGCCATTCGCATTGCCACGATAGGCGTAGCCATCGGACTGGCCGTGATGATCGTCACTGTCAGCGTCATTTTGGGGTTCAAGCATACCGTCCGCGACAAAGTGGTAGGCTTCGGAAGTCATATACAGGTGGAAAACATCAATTCCTATACTTCGGCAAACAGTTTCCCCGTGTGCATCGACGACAGTCTGATGAATGTGCTGACAGCGATTGACGGCGTGAAGCACGCCGAGCGCTTCACCATGGCACAAGGCATACTGAAGACCGACGACGATTTTCTGGGCGTAGCCCTGAAGGGCATTGGCCCTGAGTATGACCTGACGTTCCTAAAGCAATGCCTGACCGACGGCGAGATGCCTGCACTCAGCGACTCTACCTCGAAATATCAGCTGCTCATATCAAAGACCATGGCCGAAAAGCTCCGGCTCAGCATTGGCGACCGCATCTTCACTTATTTCATTGGCGAAGACGATGTACGCACCCGCCGGTTTACCATTTGCGGCATATACCAGACCAACATGAAGCGCTTCGACGACTTTGTGTGCATCACCGACATCTATGCCACCCAGCGCATCAACGGATGGCGGGGCGACGAGTGCTCGGGCGCAGAGCTGACGGTAGACGACTTCAGCAGGCTCGACGAGACGAGCCAAAACGTGGTATGGCTCGTCAACAGAACACAAGATGCCGACGGCAACACGCTTGCTTCACAAACCATTCTTGAAGCCTACCCGCAGATATTCTCATGGCTCGACCTGCTCGACATCAACGTGTGGATCATATTGGCCCTGATGATTGCGGTGGCGGGCTTCACCATGATCAGCGGCTTGCTCATCATCATCCTTGAGCGGACGCAGATGATCGGCGTGCTCAAAGCCCTGGGCGCACGCAACCAAGCCATCAGGCGCACCTTCCTCTGGTTTGCCGTGTTCATCATCGGGCGCGGACTGCTATGGGGCAATGTGCTGGGACTCGGCATTGTGCTGCTGCAGAAATATACCGGCCTCGTGAAACTCGACGCTCAGACATATTACGTCAGCGAAGCACCGATGGAGATAAGCATTCCCCTCATCTTGCTGCTCAACATCGCCACGCTCGTCATCAGCGTCTTTGTACTTATCGCTCCCAGCTATCTGGTGTCGCACATCCACCCCGCCCGCTCCATGAGGTATGAATAGACCCTGCAATTGTCTATATAATACACCACAAAAGTAGTCTTTTTTTCCGGAGAAGCATGAGCCGAGGAAAAAAACTGCACGAAAAGTTTGGATTTGTGCAAAAAACAACGTACCTTTGCACAAAATTTCGAAAATTGTGCAATGAAAACAGGTTCAAGTTTCAACCTATACCTATATCAGGCAATAACACGCAACTGGAATGCTGATGCCCTGACAGACTACCAAGGAGCAACGCTCCAGTATCACGACGTAGCCAGAAAAATTGAGAAAATTCACATTCTCTTCGAGAACTGTGGTGTTGGGAAAGGAGACAAAATTGCCATCTGCGGCCGCAACTCGGCCAACTGGGCAGTGACGTTCCTGGCCACTCTTACATATGGAGCCGTTGTCGTACCCATTCTCCATGAGTTTAATGCCGAACAAGTTCACAATATAGTGAACCATTCGGAGTCAAAGCTCTTGTTTGTGGGCGACTTCGTTGCAAAGGAAATAACACCTGACGCCATGCCGGCGCTTGAGGGCATCATCTACCTGCCCGACTTCTCGCTGATGGTTTCACGCTCAGAGCAGCTTGATTATGCGCGCGAACATATTAATTATATGTTTGGCAAACGCTATCAGAAAGCTTTCACCCCTGAGGACGTGCGCTACCATGAAGACGCCCCTGAGGAGCTGGCGCTCATCAACTACACGAGTGGTACCACAGGCTTCTCGAAGGGCGTGATGCTACCCTACAGGGCCCTATGGGGCAACCTGGATTTCTGCCTGCGTCATCTGGGAGCGCACGTAAAGGCCGGCGACTCGATGCTCGACATTCTGCCCATGGCCCACATGTATGGCCTGGCCATCGAGTTCATCTTCGGTTTCTGCAACGGCTGCCATCTCTTCTTCCTCAACAGGCTGCCGTCT
Source organism: Prevotella sp. (assembly GCA_017934525.1). Lineage (GTDB taxonomy): Bacteria > Bacteroidota > Bacteroidia > Bacteroidales > Bacteroidaceae > Prevotella. The sequence continues at coordinate 47,698 of JAGBJJ010000045.1, read as the reverse complement.
CCCTCGCTGATAGCCAAGGCCTTCACCGAAATAAGGCCGTCGCTCATCATCTCTGTGCCGCTGATTGTTGAGAAAATCATACGTAAGCGCGTGTTCCCCACCATACAGAACAACCGCATGCGCCTGCTTCTGGCCATGCCGGTTGTCTCGAAGAGAGTGAAAGAGAAGATATGCGAGCAAGTACATGCAGCATTTGGCGGGCAGGCCTATCAAATTGTCGTCGGCGGTGCCGCACTCTCAAAGGAGATAGAACAGTTTCTCGTCTCTATCGGCTTCCCCATCACCGTGGGATATGGCGCTACTGAATGCGCTCCGCTCATCAGTTTCAGCGACTGGAAAAGCTTTGCACCCGGTTCGTGCGGCAGGGCCGTCGACAACATGGAAGTGCGCATCGTGAGTCATTCGCCAGACGTCCCGGGCGAGATTGTAACCCGCGGCATAAATGTCATGCTGGGCTATTACAAGAATCCGGAAGCCACCGCCGAGGCCATTGATGCCGAGGGATGGTACCACACCGGCGACCTTGGCACGATGGATGCCAATGGCAACATATACATTCGCGGGCGAATAAAGAATATGCTACTTGGTTCCGACGGCCAAAACATATATCCAGAGGAAATAGAAGACAAACTGAACTCTATGCCTATGGTGGCAGAGAGCCTTATTGTGCAGCGTGACGGGAAATTGGTAGCTCTGGTCTACCCAGACCAGGATGAAGTCTCAGAGCTCACCGACGCTGAGAAAGAAGCCGTCATGGATCAAAACCGTGTAAACTTGAATGACAGCATGCCTGGCTATATCAGAATCAACCGCATAGAGATGGTTGACGAAGAGTTTCAGAAGACACCGAAAAAAAGCATAAAACGTTATCTTTACCAAGCATAATAGAAACATGGAAAAAATACAAAACTTTAATGAACTAATAGAAAAAAGCATCATCGACCACTGGGACATGGATGCTCTGACCGACTATAAGGGGCAGACTCTGCAGTTCCACGACGTCGCACGCAAAATTGAAAAGGTACACATCTTATTTGAGAACTCCGGCATACAGAAAGGAGATAAGATTGCATTGTGCGGAAGGAACAGCAGCCAATGGGCAGTGGCTTTCCTGGCCACACTCACCTACGGCGCCATTGCCGTACCTATCCTGCACGAGTTCATGCCTGAGCAAATACACAATATTGTGAACCACTCTGATGCACGTCTGCTCTTTGCCGGCGATCATATATGCGGAATCATCGACCCTGCAAAGATGCCCGGTCTTGAAGGTATCATACGCTCTACCGACTATTCACTTCTGGTTTCACGCACCGACAAGCTGACTTATGCCCGCGAGCACCTCAACGAGCTATACGGAAAGAAGTTCCCCAAATACTTCAGGAAAGAACACGTGAGCTACTACCGCGAAGCAAACGGCGAAGAGCTGGCCATGATCAACTACACAAGCGGAACGACGGGCTTTTCCAAAGGAGTGATGATTCCCTACAGGGCACTGTGGTCGAACTACGACTTTGCCTGTCAGGTCATGGGAGCCAACGTGAAGCCGGGCGCTAATGTCATCTCTATTCTTCCCATGGCCCACATGTATGGCATGGCTTTCGAGTTTATATTCGAATTCATCCGTGGCTGCCACGTGTTCTATCTCAACCGCACGCCCTCACCCGCTATCATCGCCCAAGCTTTTGCCGACATCAAGCCGGCCATCATCATCGCCGTTCCACTCGTCATCGAGAAGATTATCCGCAAGCGTGTGTTCCCCAAGATACAAAACAACCGCATGCGTCTCTTGCTGCAGATGCCTGTCATCTCAAAGAAGGTGAAGGAAATGATTTGCCAGGAGGTGGTGAAAGCCTTCGGAGGCGAATTCTTCGAGGTCATTATCGGCGGTGCGGCATTCAACCGCGAAGTAGAGCAGTTCCTGCAGCAGATACAGTTTCCGTTCACCGTTGGCTACGGGGCCACAGAGTGCGCTCCCATCATCTGCTATGCCGACTGGCGCGAGTTTGTGCCTGGGTCGTGCGGCAAGGCCGCGCTTCACATGGAAGTGAAGATTGACTCGCCCGACCCGCAGAATGTTCCCGGAGAGATTCTGGCCCGCGGACTCAACGTCATGCTTGGCTATTACAAGAATCCCGAAGCAACGGCAGAGACCATCGACAAAGATGGCTGGTATCACACGGGCGACCTCGGAACCATGGACCGCGAAGGCAACGTCTTCATCAACGGCCGCAGCAAGAATATGCTTTTAGGTTCTAATGGCCAGAACATCTACCCGGAGGAGATAGAAGACAAGCTCAACTCCATGACGATGGTGGTGGAGAGCATCGTCGTGCAGCGCGACACGAAGCTCGTTGCCTTGGTGCATCCTGACATCGAAGAAGCCAAGGCCATGAACTTCACCAAAGAAGATCTGCAAGACATTATGAACCAGAATCTGGCTGGCCTCAACCAGCAGCTTCCGGCTTATGAGAAAATCAGCGAAATAGTAATACACGAAGAGGAGTTTGCCAAGACGCCCAAGAAGAGCATCAAGCGATACCTCTACACATAACCCTTATTTCGGCAGGGAGGACATTCTGAACACCACAGAATGTCCTCCCTGCATTATAAGCCTACTGCCCAGAGATGATTTTAAACCGCACTCTGAACGAGTGCTCGTGTTCGTCCCAGTTCGTACCCAGTAGTTCAAACCTTCCTATCTGCGCAGTCGACCTGACATGGCGCCCTATGCACGGACACACATCATAGTCGCCTATGCGCACAAGCCTGATGGTCTCCGATGCTTCGTCTGGCAGACGGTCGATGGCTATGCCTTCAGGCAGTTCATGACGATTGCAAAACTCAAAGGTGACGGGCAGGTCGGCCTCAATGAGTTCATTCATTCTCTGCTCAATTGCCTTCTCCTCTTTGCGGTCAGGCTTATGATCCAGATAGAAACTCATCTTGCTCTTCTTCCGCTCTATATGGGCATTGTGACTGCGCCCACACCCAAAAAACCTGATCATTGTTTGGTTGAGCAAATGCTCCGCCGTGTGTGCAGGCGGAAACTCCTCTTTGTTATGCTCATTCAAAATGTAATCTTCCATATTTGTGCTCCTCTTGGTTTGATAGTAATATTCACAGACTGGTTGCGCTGCAGAACCGCTTCCATGCTCTGCCCGCTAAGCAGGTCGGTCATCAGATATGTTCCTTCGCTGATATCCAGATAGTTGAAGGCATGTTCCGGCAGAAGCAGATTCACACTGGCGGCAGCATCGTCGAAGTTGGTGAGTACGAGCAGCAGTTCGTTTTCTGCCTTTCTCAGGAAGGCATACTGCCTGCAGCACTGCCTGTTGACATACATCAGGTCGAAAGACAAGCCATCAGTGACAGCCCGCTCACTTTTTGCAATGTTAAGCACGTGCCGGTAGGTCATCTCCAGTTCTGCATCGCGTTCAGCCTGAGACCCAAAAGACCAGTAGTCGAAGATAGTAGTCCGCCCGTCGTGACCGCTAAAGCCTTCAGCATCCATACCCTTCTCGCCCCACTCTTGTCCGAAGTAGATCATAAACGGGTTCTGGCGCATCAGCGCACATGCCACCAGAGCCGGTACAGCCTTCCGGCCGTCAGCAGCAAAGAAGTCACTTGCCACGCGCTGTTCATCATGATTCTCAAGGAAATAGAGCATGTGCTGCCCAATGTCGTCGGTCTGTTGCCATGCCTCGGTGATGGCGCCAACATCGCGCCGATGGCATACCACGTCGCGCACAGCGTCATACATTCCCACCTTGTCATAAAGATAGTCGAAGCCTGCAGCGATATACCTTCTGTATTTCTGAGGATTATAGACCTCGGCAATGAATGCCACTTCCGGATATTTCTCCTTCACCTTGGCAATGGCCCAATCCCAAAACTCGGCCGGCACCATCTCTGCCATGTCGCAGCGAAAGGCATCAACGCGTTTGCTTGCCCAGTAAAGCAAGATGTGGAGCATCTTATGCCACGTGTCGGGTATCGGTGTGAAGTGTCCCACCCCACCTGCATAATAGTCTACGCCATAGTTCAACTTCACGGTCTCATACCAGTCGTTGCGCGTCGGCGAATTGTGGAAGCAGTCGTTGCCCGTGGCCTTGGCAGGCATTTCCTGATACGGCTCTTTTGCTCCGTGATACAGGTCGAGATAGGGCATGAAAGCCTGGCCGGGACAATAATAGAAATTGTTTTTCTCGGGCATGAATCCTGCCGATGTGTCATCGTCTTCCCCCAGGTCTCTCACGCCGTCGGGCTTGGCAATACTATGATATTGACGTGCCACATGATTGGGTACAAAGTCGATGACGACTTTCAACCCGGCCCGATGGGTGCGACTCACGAGCCGCTCAAACTCACTCATACGCTTATCTACCACAACGGCTAAATCAGGGTCTACATCGTAGTAGTCTGCAATGGCATAAGGCGAGCCAGCCTTGCCCTTCACCACCGCCGGATGCTGGCAAGGAATGCCATGACTGGTGTAATCGGTGGTAGATGCATGACGCAGAATGCCGGTATACCAGACATGAGTGACTCCAAGTTCCCGAATTTTTTTCAATTCGCTGGCACTCAGATTGTTCATCTTGCCACAACCGTTCTCTTCGATGGTTCCGTTAGCCTTACGCGTCTCGTTTTTATTACCGTAGAGACGCATCAGAATCTGATAAATAATGATTTTCATGAATGATGAGCGACTTGTATAGAATAATTGGAGTTTAAAGGACACAGCATCAATTAGCAGTGTGTTATCCCTTAAACTCCAATCACCGTTAGTTTTTGTTTCTTTGATTTTTCTTTATGCAATGCCGTGCACCGTCACCTCTCTGTTAATTTTGGCAATCATGCCCTGCAAAGCCTTGCCAGGGCCGCACTCGGTGAAATCGGTGGCACCGTCGGCAATCATCGACTGCACACACTGTGTCCACCTGACTGAGCTTGTCAGCTGGGCAATCAGGTTGGCTTTTATCTCGGCAGGATCGGTATGGGGCAGTCCGTCGACATTCTGATAGACGGGACACATGGGTGTGCGGAAGTCAGTGTGCTCAATGGCCGTCTGCAGCTCATCTTTTGCCGGCTGCATCAGCGGACTGTGGAATGCGCCTCCCACCTTCAGCGGCAGAGCACGCTTGGCTCCTGCAGCCTTCAGCTGTGCGCATGCCTCTTCGATGGCCTCAATATTGCCGCTGATGACCAGCTGGCCAGGGTTATTGTAGTTGGCCGGCACGACAACGCCCTTGCCCATAGCCGACACCTTTGCGCAAATTTCTTCCACCTGCTCGTCGGCCAGGCCGATGATGGCAGCCATCGTGGAAGGCTGTGCCTCGCAGGCTTTCTGCATGGCCATTGCACGAGCATACACCAAGCGCAGGCCATCTTCAAACGACAGAGCCCCGGCAACAACCAATGCCGAGAACTCACCCAGCGAGTGACCAGCCATCATCTTCGGGCAGTTCTCTTCAGGCTGATCGAAAGGTGTTGCACAGAGGGCCGAGATGACCGAGTGAAGGAATACGGCCGGCTGAGTAACTTTCGTCTGCTTGAGGTCGTCGTCAGTACCCTCAAACATGATATCTGTAATGCGATAGCCGAGAATCTCATTGGCCTTTTCAAACAACTTCTTTGCCTCTGGGTTGGTATCATACAGATCTTTACCCATGCCGACAAACTGGGCACCTTGTCCCGGAAATACAAATGCTTTCATTCTTTGTCTCTTTTTATTGATTACTGTTTCGGCTGCAAAATTACTAAAAAATAAAGTAATACGGAAATAAAAGCACTAAAATCATGTACTTACGTCAGAAAAATTGATGTTTGACAACCATCTGAATTAACTTCAGCGAAGAGAACCACCAACTTGCTTGTGGAAGCATCGCCAACAACAGGTAGACGAAGTATGCCGGAAACAGAGATGAATTTCTGCAAAACCGATTCTGAAAGTTTCTGAAATAGAAGAATATTCTTTTCAATTCGTTTGCTGATTCGGAAAATAATTCGTACCTTTGCACACTCAAAAATGCAAATAAATCATAACCCTATAAATTTAAAAAACTATGCAAAGAGACAACAAAGTGTTTGACCTGATTGAGCGTGAGCATCAGCGCCAGCTGAAAGGCATGGAGCTCATCGCCAGTGAGAATTTCGTCAGCGACGAAGTCATGGAAGCCATGGGTTCGTACTGCACCAACAAGTATGCCGAAGGCTATCCCGGCAAGCGCTACTACGGCGGCTGTCAGGTGGTCGACGAGATAGAGAACCTCGCCATCGAGCGCGTATGCAAGCTCTTCGGTGCCGAGTATGCCAACGTGCAGCCTCACTCTGGCGCACAGGCTAACGCCGCCGTGCTGCTGGCCGTGCTGAAGCCCGGCGACACCTTCATGGGCATGAACCTTGACCACGGCGGCCACCTGAGCCACGGTTCGAAGGTGAACACCAGCGGTATCCTCTACAACCCCATCGGCTACAACCTCAACAAGGAGACTGGCCGCGTGGACTACGACGAGATGGAGCAGCTCGCCCTGGAGCACAAGCCCAAACTGATCATCGGCGGCGGCTCGGCCTACAGCCGTGAGTGGGACTATAAGCGCATGCGCGAGATTGCCGACAAAGTAGGAGCCCTGCTCATGGTCGACATGGCTCACCCCGCAGGTCTCATCGCTGCCGGTCTGCTCGACAACCCCGTGAAGTATGCCCACATCGTCACTTCTACGACCCACAAGACCCTCCGTGGTCCTCGCGGAGGTATCATCCTGATGGGCAAGGACTTCGAGAATCCCTGGGGCCTGACCACGCCTAAGGGCCAGGTGAAGATGATGTCGCAGATACTGAACAGCGCCGTCTTCCCCGGACAGCAGGGCGGCCCGCTGGAGCACGTCATTGCTGCCAAGGCCGTGGCCTTCGGCGAGGCCCTGCAGCCTGAGTTCAAGGAGTGGGCTCTGCAGGTGAAGAAGAACGCAGCCGTGCTGGCCGAAGAGCTCATCAAGCGCGGATTCCATATCGTCAGCGGCGGTACTGACAACCACTCGATGCTGGTCGACCTGCGCACCAAGTATCCCGACCTGACCGGTAAGGTGGCTGAGAACGCTCTGGTGGCTGCCGACATCACCGTCAACAAGAACATGGTTCCTTTCGACACCCGTTCGGCCTTCCAGACAAGCGGCCTGCGCCTGGGCACGCCTGCCATCACCACACGCGGTGCCAAGGAAGACCTCATGGTGCTCATTGCTGAGCTCATCGAGACCGTGCTTAACAATCCTACCGACGAAGAGGTCATCGCAAGCGTTCGCAAGCGCGTGAATGAGACGATGAAGAACTACCCGCTCTTCGCCTACTAATCTTCTGCATCATTGAACATTGAACGGAACTGCGAGCTATTAGCTCCACGTTCAATGTTCAATGTTTTTCCTAACTAAACTACTTCTTACAACTACCATCTACTAAAAAACATGAAACCTAAGCTGCTCTCCCTCACGCTGCTATTGGTCGGAACGATAGCTCATACCGGCGCCACCCCGCGTCAAGCCAGTGGAACCACCTTCGACGTGTCGTCATGGCTCAATGCCACTGCCGATGCCATCGAGGGCTGGAAAAACGAGGGCGGCTGGTTCTTGAATACAGGCGCCGGCGGCTCACACTATAACGGCAATGCCTACACCGTGGCACCCTTCGTTGAGAACTGGCACGACGTGGCCTATGGGCCGCTCGACGACTGCACACTCTCTCAGACACTGAAAAACATCCCCGCCGGAAGCTATACCCTGCAGGCAGACATGATTGCCGTTTGGCAAGGCAATAGCTGGGGCGGCATGCCTGAGGCACCCGCTACAGGCGTGGAGCTATATGCCAATGACCATGCGACGGCAGTAGGCACCAACAACAATGCTCCCGAGCGCATGAGCGTTGACTTCACGCTGGCTGCCGATGGTACTGTGAATTTAGGTGTCAGGGCCACCAGTACCAACGCCAACTGGATAGCTATCGACAACATATACCTTCTATATAAAGGGAGCGAACAGCAAGTCATCGATGGGGAAAAACGCAAAGTGAGAACCGAACTGCAGGACTGCTATACCCCCGAAGAGGCTGATGAACTCATCAGCCAGGCTGGCGACGACTTCGCCGCACTCGAGGAGTTGCGCAAATCGGTGGCCACACTGCCGAAAGGCGGTCCTCTGAACAGGTACGTCGGACAAATCACTATCGACGGGCACGCCATCACCTATGTGGAGTCGCTCGACCTCTATCTCTGCTCAATCCCTACCGACCACTTTGGCAGCGACTATGCCGCTACCATCAGCTTCTCACCTGGCGATGCGTCAAGCAGATTGCTTATCGAACAGCACCCCATCGACAATGACAGCACCTTTGTCTTCACGATGATAGAAGGCAGCAAAAACTATGAGCTGACAGCGCAGCTTGCCGATGGCTCGTCAGTCAGTAAGTCACTGACTTTCACCTCTCAACCCGTAGTAAGTCTATACGGATCATTTAACAACAGCTACTCCGAGGGTTACATTGCCGTCAACGAACCCGACAAGCGTGCAGCAGAGCTGCTCTGCATGAAGGCTAAATGGCGAGGCGGCATCAGCAACTCGCCAGGCAAACACAAGCGCAACTATCATGTGAAGCTGCTTGACGCCACAGGCCAGAAACTCGAGAAGAAGTTCTTCGGACTCCGAAACGACAACTCGTGGATTCTGGAGGCATGCCAGATAGACATGAGCCGCGTTCGCAACCGCGTGCTCACCGACTTGTGGAATGATTTCGCCACACCACCTTACTACATCGCCCAAGAGCCCAAAGCCCTGACGGGCACACGCGGACATTTCGTGGAGCTTGTGCTCAACGGCGAGTATCGCGGCATATACTGCATGACCGAGAATATGGACCGTAAGCAGATGAAGCTGAGAAAATATGATGAAGACACGCAAACCATGCACGGCCAGCTATGGAAATCGAAGGAATGGAGCTATGCCGTCTTCATGGGACACGACCGCGACAACAACTACTATCCTGGCACGTCGCCTGTCAACTTCAACAACTTCAGCGAGTCGTGGGATCAATACTACGTGAAGTATCCCAGCATAGAAGACGTGTCGCCCACCGACTGGCAATATCTCTACGATGCCGTCGACTTGGTATGTACGTCATCCGACAACTACTTCATACATTATGCTCCCGAATACTTCGACATGCCTGTCATCATTGACTACTACATACTGATGGAGACTATTATGTCAAGTGACAACCATGGCAAGAACATGTTTTTTGGCATCTACGACAAACGGCAATCAAGAAAAATCACCATCGGTGTGTGGGATATGGACGCCGCTTGCGGCCAGCGCTGGAGCGACGACTACTGGCACTCGCCGCTGATGCGGCCCGACCAGGACTATGAGCAGTTTATCACCAACCATGAGCATGGCGACTATAATCTTTTCAGACGTCTGCGCAACACAAATGCCGACGACTTCAACAACCGTGTGCGCCTGCGCTATCGTGACCTGCGCTCCACTTATCTCGACACCGAACAGATACTGAACCGCTTCCGCTCCTATCTTGGCGAATTTAAGAAATGCGGCGCCGACCAGCGAGAATACAGCAGATGGAATGGCGATACCGACATAGCGCGCCGCAACTTGGATTTCGACAACGAGATGGACTACCTCGCCGACTGGTTCACACGACGTATGGAGTATCTTGACACCAAGCGGTTCGACATTGCCTCGCTTCCGCCCTCTGGTATTGAACTTGTAAGTCACCCGGTAACTGCCCACGGTGATGTCTACGACTTGAGCGGCAAGAAAGTGACCACGGCTGACAATGCCCGCGCTCTCAAGCCTGGCGTCTATATTATTAAAGGAAAAAAAGTTATTGTAAAATGAACATCAGAATTACCGTCTTTGCATCTCTTCTCACAGTGTGCCTAACCGTGAAAAGCCAGACCACGTCTCTCAGCATGACAGATATTCTTCACCTGCACGACAAAAGCTGGTTTGCATCGAAAGAAGCCACGAGTGTGGCAGACTCTATCGTGAAATATCAGTTTGCCAGCGGCGGATGGGCAAAGAACCACAACTGGCATTTGGCCGAGAAAGGAGCAAAACTGAAAGAACGCACAGAGATATGGCGCCAGAAAAACAGCAGCGACGGCATCGGATCAACCATTGACAACAAAGCCACGACAACAGAAATCAAGATTCTTGCTCGTGTATACAAGGCTACAGGCAACAAGAAATACAGGAAGGCTGTGCTGAAGGGGCTCGACTATCTTGTGAAGGCACAATATCCGCATGGCGGATGGCCGCAATACTACCCCTATAAGCCATTCACAAAAGAAGGGGCACCGTTTTACTCAAATCACATTACTTTCAACGACAATGCCATCTACAACGTGATGTGCCTCTTGCGTGATGTCTATGAAGAGCGCAAGCCCTACGACGCGCTGCAACTGCCAAGCAACACCTTGCAGCAACTGCGCGCAGCATTCGACAGAGGCATCAGCTGCATCCTCAAGTGTCAGATAATAAAAGACGGTCGCCGCACGGTGTGGTGCCAGCAGCATGATGAACGCACCTTCATGCCTGCCAATGCCCGCAGCTACGAACTGGCGTCATTCACAGGCAGCCACGAGACCCCCGACCTGCTGAAACTGCTCATGTCGCTCGACAAACCGTCTGACGAGGTAGTTGAAGCCGTCACGGCGGCCGTGGAATGGCTGAAAGCCCATGCCATAGAAGACATGGACCTGGAGACTTTCACCAACAAAGAAGGAAAGAAAGACCGAAGACTGGTGCACCGCTTCGGTTCGCGCATCTGGGCGCGCTACTACGACCTGCAGACAGAAGAGCCCTACGTATGTGACCGCGACGGCGTACCGCAGCCATCACTTGAATATATCGGCTACGAACGGCGCAACGGTTACGGATGGTATAACAAACAGCCGCAAGAGGTAATCGACATGTATCCCGCCTGGATCAGCAAAGTGAGACCATAGACGGAATACAGGAAGTATTTTTTCATTTGTTTTCCAGCAATGCCGACGTACGCACACGGCTCAGCGTCTCAGGAGTCATCTGCAGATAGCTGGCAATATAGACAAGGGGCGCACGGAGCACCAGCTGCGGCGAACGCTTCACCAGCTTCAGGTAACGGTCTTGGGCGCTCTCAAAGCGCAGCATGTCGGCATGATGCTGACTGATGATGAGCGACTCCTCAAGTATTTTTCTATAGAGCATCTGTATATTGACGCTCTTCATGGCCACAGCCTCAAGCTGATGCATGGGCAGCGCATAGATAATGGTGGGCTCAAGAGCTTGCAGAATCTGCTGCGAAGGTTCCTCTTTGAACAGACTCTCAATGCTCATGCAGATGGTGTTTTCTGTAGCCATGTATTCCGTCAGTTCCTTCTTGTTCTTGTAGTAGAACTGGCGTACCAAGCCCTTCACAATCCAATAGATATGGCGACACGTCTCACCTTCACTCAGGATTGTATCGCCCTTAGCAAACTTCATAGGCACGAGGATGTTCTCAAGCATGTCAAGCTCATCGTGCGTCATCGTACTGTAACGTCTGGCCAGTTCGCGAGCCACATCGCGTGAAGTCAAACTTTGAATAGGCATAATATAAAGAGGATTTGTTAGTTGTATACTTTAAAAACATTCAGACGTAGAAACGGTCAGAGCGTCCTCGCCGCATCAGTCGAGTTTCAGGACGGCAAGGAAGGCTTTCTGCGGCACCTCCACATTGCCTATTTGCTTCATGCGCTTCTTACCACGTTTCTGCTTCTCAAGCAGTTTGCGTTTGCGACTGACGTCGCCGCCATAACATTTAGCCAACACATCCTTGCGCACCTGCTTCACCGTCTCGCGGGCAATAATCTTGGCACCGATGGCTGCCTGGATGGCAATGTCGAACTGCTGGCGCGGAATGAGCTCCTTTAGCTTCTCGCACATGCGCCGGCCGAAGCTGACGGCATTGTCCTGATGCGTCAGGGTCGACAGGGCATCGACGGGTTCACCGTTGAGCAGGATGTCGAGCTTAACAAGCTTCGACGGGCGGAACGAGTCGATGTGATAGTCGAATGAGGCATAGCCTTTAGAGATGGACTTCAGTTTGTCATAGAAGTCGATGACAATCTCGCCGAGCGGCAACATGAAGTGAAGCTCCATGCGGTTGCCACTGACATATTGCTGGTCTATGAGTTCGCCACGCTTGTCGAGACAGAGGGTCATGATGGGGCCGATATAGGCCGAGGCCGTGATGATGGAAGCGCGGATATACGGTTCCTCGATGTGGTCTATCAGCGTCTGGTCGGGCAAGCCAGAAGGGTTGTGCACCTCTTTCACCTCGCCCTGCTTCGTGTAGCACATATAGCTGACGTTAGGCACGGTGGTGATTACGTCCATGTCGAACTCACGGTCGAGGCGTTCCTGCACAATCTCCATATGGAGCAGGCCCAGGAAGCCACAGCGGAAACCGAATCCCAGGGCCACCGATGATTCCGGCTGAAACGTGAGCGACGCATCGTTAAGTTGCAGCTTCTCAAGCGAGGCACGCAGATTCTCATAGTCGGTAGGGTCAATGGGATAGACGCCGGCAAAGACCATCGGCTTCACCTCCTGGAAGCCCTCGATAGCTTTCAGGCAGGGGCGCTCCACATGGGTGATGGTATCGCCTACCTTCACCTCTTTTGAATTCTTAATGCCGCTGATGATGTAACCCACATCGCCCGTGCGCAGCTCCTTACGGGAAATCATGTCCATCTTCAGCACCCCTACCTCGTCGGCGACGTATTCCATTCCTGTGTTGAAGAACTTCACCTTGTCGCCCTTGGCAATCGTACCATTGACTATCTTGAAATAAGCAATGATGCCACGGAAAGAGTTGAAGACCGAGTCGAAAATCAAGGCTTGCAGCGGTGCCTCCTCATCGCCTACGGGATGCGGGATGCGGTCGACCACGGCATTGAGTATATCATCGACGCCCTCACCCGTCTTTCCACTGGCACGGATAATCTCGGAGCGGTCACAGCCTATGAGGTCGACGATTTCGTCTTCCACCTCGTCGGGCATGGCCGAGGGCATGTCTATCTTGTTGATGACGGGGATAATCTCCAGATTATTGTCGATGGCCATGTAAAGGTTGGATATGGTCTGCGCCTGCACACCCTGTGTGGCATCGACCACCAGCAAAGCGCCTTCACAGGCGGCAATCGAGCGTGACACCTCATAAGAGAAGTCGACGTGTCCCGGAGTGTCAATCAGGTTGAGTATATATTTCTCGCCATCGCGCTCATACTCCATCTGGATGGCATGGCTCTTGATGGTGATGCCGCGCTCGCGCTCCAGATCCATGTCGTCGAGCATCTGTCCCTCAGTGACTTGGATGGTCTTGGTGCGTTCCAGCAGACGGTCGGCAAGTGTCGACTTGCCATGGTCTATATGTGCGATGATGCAGAAATTGCGAATATTCTTCATTGTTGTCAACTACTTTTAAGGTGCAAAAGTACAAAAAAAAAAGCAATTATCAGTGTGTTTAATATTTTTTTGCAACTTTTGGAGTAGAAAACATACATTACGCCATGACTGATGAGACATCTGTTGCCGCAATTTGCAGCCAAAGCTATATCGTCTTGAAGAACTTCAGGCGCAGACTGTTGCTGACGACACTGATGCTTGAGAAGGCCATGAGCGCCGAGGCCCACATGGGTGTGATCTGGAAGTGACACCCGAAGAGATAAGGTACGCCGGCGGCCAAAGGAATACAGACGAGATTATAGATGAAAGCCCAGAAGAGGTTCTGATGAATCATGCCGACAGTCTTGCGTGAAAGCAACACGGCCTCGGGGATGCGGCGCAGGTCGGTGCCCATGAGCGTCACCTGAGCCACGTCCATGGCTACATCCGTACCGCTGCCCATGGCAATGCTGACATCGGCCGTGGCAAGGGCCTGCGAGTCGTTGACGCCATCGCCCACCATGGCTACATGGCGACCTTCGGCCTGCAGCTGACTGACCAGGTCTTCCTTATCCTGCGGCAACACCTGACTCTTGTAGTGGTCAATGCCGGCGGCCGTGGCCCAGTGACGGACCCTCTCTTCCTGGTCGCCACTCATCATATAGACCTCTACACCGTGTGACTTCAGCTGCTCGATGGCTTCGCGTGCATATGGCTTCAGCGTCTCTCCCATCGGGTCTTCGGGAGCCAACAGCGTCACCGTACCCGTCTTGTCGACGACCATGGCGTCTACCTTGCGCAGTTCTTCAAGTGCTGTGGCATCTTTTATCAGAATGTTCTTCTCAGCAGCCTTGCCAATGCCTACCATAAGTGCCGTAGGCGTGGCAAGCCCCATGGCACACGGGCAGGCAATGACCAGCACGCTGACGGCTGAGAGCACGGCCTGCGGCAGCATCTGCATGCCACCAATGAGGAGCCAAATCAGGAAGGTGAGAAGTGCCAGACCGACGACGGCAGGCACAAAGACCAAGGCGATTCGGTCGACAGTGTGCTGCACAGGAGCTTTGGAGCCCTGTGCCTCCTGTACCATGCGGATCATGTTGGCCAAGACGGTGTCCTGCCCCACAGCATCGGCCTTCATGCGCAGCATCCCTTCCTTGACAATCGTGCCGGCCAGCACGTGGTCGCCGTCGTGCTTGCTGACAAGCACCGACTCGCCGGTCATCATGCTCTCGTCGACTGCTGCCGGAAGGGCGTCAGAGGCATGGCTGCTGACACAAAAGCCATCGACGGGGACCTTCTCGCCGGGGCGCACCTCGAGGATATCGCCCTGCTGGACAGCCGAGATGGGAATGTCGGTGACCGACGGTGCCTGTTGGGCCGAGGCTTTTCCACTCATCAGGTCGGAGAGCGACGGCTTGGGAGCCTCACCGACGAGATGGGCCGTCTTCGGCTGTAAGCCCATCAGCGAACGGATACTCGATGCGGTGCCCTGCTTGGCACGTTCTTCCAGCAGGCGCCCGGTGAGCACGAAGGTTATGATCATCACCGAGGCGTCAAACCACGTGTGGTTCTCGATGCCCTGGGCGCCCCAGAACGATTCGCCCCAGAAGGTGTTGAAAACACTGAATAGGAAGGAGATGCAGGTGCTCAAGGCGACAAGTGTATCCATATTTGCCGACAGATGAGTCAGCTGGCGCCAGGCGTTGACATAGAACTGGCGTCCACAATAAATAAGGTTCAGCAAGGCGATGATAAGACAGAGCTGATTGCGAAAGCTGTCGGACTCGCCACCAAGCACCCACCGCATAGAGACGGCCATGCAAAGAACTGCGAAACACCAGGAGACAAGCACCTTGCGGCGCAAGGCACGATAGTTCTGACGCTCAATGGCCTCCACGTTGCGGTCTTCCTCAATGACCATGTCATAGCCTATCTGCCCGAGAGCGTCCTTCATCTGTTGGAGCGTGATGCGCTCAGGCTCATATTCGAGCAGCACCGTCCGGGTGGGCAGGTTGACGGCTGCCGAAGCAACGCCGTCAAGAGCACTAAGTTTTCTTTCCACATTAGCGGCACATCCGGCACACATCATGCCGAGCACCGCCACGGTCTTCTTTTCCATAACTTAATATTACTGTTTAGATTTCTGTGTGAACTTATAACTAAGGGTAAACATCACATAGCGTGGTATACAGTTGTTCCACGTCTCGGTGCGCCCCTGTGCATTGACAGTGTACTGGGTGTTGCTGAGCTGGTGCAGCAAATCGAATGCAGTGAGCTTAGCAGCAAGCTTGCCCTTGAAGAATGAGCGCGAGAGCTCTGCATTCCAGATGAGGTGGTCGTCGTTCATCAGCGCACTATAGTAGCCGCGACGTGAGAACATGCGCAGGTCGGTGGCCAGCGTGACCTCCATCCAGGGAATGGTATAGTTAAGTACCAGGCCATAGTCGAAGTCCACGGCGTTGATGCGCTGGAACCCTTCACGACTGCTGTTGCTCAGCCGATAGACTATATTGCCGCTGGTGCTGACCGTGAGCTTGTCTATCTGGTATTCTAACTTCATATAGTCGCCGAGCGTCAAGTTATGAACAGTGGAGTGTTCCGATTCAGCATGTTGTGTTGGCGATGCAACATACAGAACGGGAAAGTCAACGCTGTGTACATAGCCTACGGCGGGGCGCTGAGTGAAAGTGAGACGACGTTTGCGGTCAATGGGTTGCCGATAGCTGCCTTCGATAGAGGCCGACCAGTTGCCGTTGATATTGTCCATGAGGTAGGTATAGGCGCCAGTGGATGGATTGTAGGTGGTGCGTGTGCCCCAGGAGCGCTGTGTGAGGGTGGCATCGAAGCTCAGGGAGATGGTGCGTTTCAGCGAGTCGACCGTCCATGAAAGATTCCCGTTCATATGATGGGTAATGCTGGCCTTCAGACTGGGGTTGTTGATGTGGATGGCCAAAGGGTTCATGGTGTCATCTGTTGGCATGACAGAGGGGAAATCGGGCTGGCTGACGCTCACGCTGTAGTTGGCGAAGCTGAAGTTGCGCCCCCAACGGGCCCAGGAGGCTGATGGCTCGAAGGTGGTGTAGCGACGGCGGGCCAGTGTGTCAAGCACGGTGTCGTCGTAGTGCATGTGCTGGCGGGCGACACTGACGGGGAAAGCAATTTGGAAATAGCTTTTGTCGGTACTGTGCGACAGCCCCGCTTGCAGCTTCGCAGAGCGCGTCATTGTCTGGTAGGTGTCACTATTATCAGCATCGAACACCTGCTGCAACAATACCATGTTGGAAGGGAGCCATGCTAATTGCGATGCAGGTGCGTTGGGAGTATAGGCGGGCACATTGGCCAGGCGGTCAAGACGATAGCTACTGTTCACGACGGCTTTACGCTCTTGCGAGTACGAAGCATCTGCATTCACATACCAGTTGTTGGGCATCTGAAAGATGTAGCCGGCCGAAGCCGTGTAGTCGTAGTCGTTCTGATGGGTGTCGGCATAGTACCGGCGATGGTCAAGCGGTGCATCAGCAGTGTAGCGCGTGTCCTGCAGAGAGAAGCGCTCGCTGGGTTTTTGGCAATTATAAGTCCCACTGGCACTGAGTGTTACATAGTCGCCCCACTCGAATTTCTTGAACCATCTGAGACCGCCATTGAGGCTTAGTGTACGGTAGCGATTGTAGCCTGCGTTATGCACATGATTGATGAGCACGTCGCGCATGGTAGAATCAACGCCCTGTGTGCCGAGATTACCATTGGCATAGTTGATATCAGTAGTGAGATTCAGGTTGATCTGGTTGAAAATGACATGATTGCTGGCCGAGAAGCGGAAGTCTTTTTGTCGGCTCACCGACTGCGAAGCACCGAAGATGCTGCCGTCGGTGCTGAAAGTCTCGCGGGCGGAGCGCGACTCATTGCGGGCATCATCCCAGGTGAAGCTGGCATCGAACGTCTCCTCCAACCGTTTGTCCTGATCTTCGGTCGACAAATGCAGGCCCGTCATCTTTGTGGTGCGCAGTCCCTGCGGCATGTTCGACGGACGCCACTCACCTTCGCCGCCAGGCTTGCGGGTCTCGTTCACATTGTTCACATTGCCAAAGAACGAAATGCGTGTGTGGTCGTCGTAATAGAGCGAAAAGAGACGTGCCATATAGCGGTCGTCTGTTCCTGCGCCAGCCTCTACGTTTGCCGTATAGCCTCGCTTGTACTGGCGTTTCAGGTTCACGTCCATCACATAGTCTTTCTTTTCAATGTCATGCCCAATGCGCTTGCTTTCTTCTGTCGATTTGTCGTAGACCTTGACGTCCTGTACGGTGAAATAAGGCAGATTGTCGAGCATCACCTTGTTGTTGCCCTTGAAGAACTCCTTGCCGTTGAGCATCAGATAGTCTACCTTGCGGCCATCGATATAGATGTCGCCGTTGTCCTTCATCTCAGCACCTGGCATCTGGCGGATGAGCCCGTCGAGCATAGAGCCCTCAGGCAGGTTGAAGGCCGATGCATTATAGACGATTGTGTCGCCACGATAGGCAATCTTCACCTTTGTGCCAGTGACAACTACGCCGTCAAGTCCCACCTCCTTATATACATCTTGCTTCTTTTTCAGCAGCAAGCGTGGCAGTTCGAAATGATTGTTGCGGGCAATGTGGCGCAACTTGTAGTCAAGAAATCCGTCATCATAGCCGTCGCACGACCCCCGTATTATATAGTCTTCCTGGCGGGCAGGCACTTTGAACTCATAGAAAGAGTTGGTTTCCCACGTCCAGCAGGTCGTCGTGTCGACCACGGCAGAGTCGCCTGCTGTCAGCAATGTCAGATGTGCCTTAAGGGGCGCCTTTGTAAACGAGTCATATACACTGCCATAAAGCTCTATCTTACGCTTCATTTTCACCGAATCTTGCTGGGCGATAGCAGGCAAACAAGCCATTAAAAATATCAGCCAAACAATGCTTTTCTTCATAACGGCTGCAAAGATAGCAGAAAAAAGGCGAACAAAAGTCAGGGACGTGTTAAATTTGTGTTAAACTCAGTATAAAAAGCATTTTAGATGCATATTCTTTGTACTTTTGCATTCGGAATTCTTTAACCTAAAATAAGAACTGAAAACATGACTATTGGTATTCCTAAAGAGATTATGCACGACGAAGCTCGTGTAGCAGCAACCCCAGAAACCGTGGGTAAGTTTGTAAAGGACGGATTTGAAGTCTTGGTGGAGCGTCATGCCGGCGAAGGTGCCCTCTATGACGATGAAGAGTACATCAAGGCCGGTGCAACGATGATTGACGACGCTCAGGAGATCTACGACCGCGCAGAGCTGATTCTGAAGGTCAAGGAGCCTCTGATGAATGAGGCCAAGGGCAAGCATGAGGTCGACATGATGCACAAAGGCCAGTATCTCATCACCTTCATTCACCCCGCATCGCCCGTGAACCACGAGATGGTGAAGAAGCTGACGGCTAAGGGTGTCACCGCTATCACCCTCGATGGTATTCCCCGCATCTCGCGTGCACAGAACATGGACGCCCTGACCTCGATGTCGACCTGCGCCGGCTACAAGGGCATTCTGATGGCCGCCAATATGATGACGACCTTCGTTCCCCAGATGTTCACCGCTGTGGGTCAGATTAAGCCCGCCAAGGTGATGGTCATCGGTGTCGGTGTTGCTGGTCTTCAGGCTTTGGCTACAGCCAAGCGTCTGGGTGCCATCACCTACGCTGCCGACATTCGCCCGATGGCCTCGGAGAACGCCGGTTCGCTGGGTGCCAAGGTGGTTGACACGACCGTTCCCGCTGAGCTGGCAATCGCTGAGGGAGGCTATGCCAACCGTCTGCCCGCCGACGTGCTGATTCAGGAGCAGGAAGCCCTGAGAGAGACCATTCAGGATATGGATATCGTCTTCTGCTCGGCTCTGATTCCTGGTAAGATTGCTCCTATCATCATCACCGAGGAAATGGTGAAGGGCATGAAGAAGGGTGCCGTCATTGTCGACATATCGATTGACCAGGGTGGTAACTGCGAGCTGACCCCGAAGGGTGGCATCGAGAAGAAGTACGGCGTGACGCTGATGGGTGTGAAGAACATCCCCGGCCTGCTGCCTACCAGCTCTACCTGGATGTTCTCCAACAACCTCTACAACCTCGTCAGCTATCTGGTAAAGGGTGGCAAGGTGGTTCTCGATCGCAACGACGAAATCATCCAGAAGTCGCTTGTATGCATCGACGGTGAGCTTGTTCACGCCGGTGCCCGCGAGGCTATGGGTCTTGCATAATGTGAGATATGAGAATTAAGGAGTGAAGGATGAGGAACGTGCTGTCGTGGCATCATCACTGAGGCATGACGGCAGCAGGTTCTCCGTTCTTCACTCTTTGTTTTTCAAAGATAGAAACAACCCCAAACATCCAAGTATGATTCATCCGTTCATCCTTGTCTTAGTATTTATCGTCTGCACGGTTCTGGGCTATTTCATCATCAGGAATGTGCCAAGCCTGCTTCATACGCCGCTGATGTCGGGTATGAACGCCCTGTCGGGTGTGACGATAGTGGGCGCCATCAGCGCCACGGGTGTGGCTTTGCTGGGTGGCGACAGCTGGTTTGCCCAGCTCTGCGGCTGTCTGGCCATTGTGCTGGCAGCGGTCAATGTTTTCGGCGGTTTCGGCGTTACGCACCGTATGCTGCAGATGTTTAACAAGAAAAAGAAATAGACTATCCCATGGCAACATTTCAGATTATTCTTAGTGCCGTGCTGGCCCTGATGGTGCTGGCAGGCATCTCGATGATGAGCCGTGTGAAGACAGCCGTGAACGGCAACCTGCTGTCGGCGCTTGCCATGCTCATCGGTGTCGTCGCTACGCTTGTCTTCAGCGGCGTTGTGTCGGCATGGACGGTCTATCCCGCCATTCTGATAGGTGCACTCATCGGCGGTCAGATGGCCCGCAAGGTGCAAATGATACAGATGCCGCAGACGGTGGCCCTTTTCAACGGCCTCGGCGGTGGTGCCTCGGCACTCGTCGGCTGCTTGTCGGCCATGGCCATCGGCTTCAGCGACAGTCAGCTTCAGGATATTGAGCTCGGCGGCTACTGGCCCTTCGTGCGCTTCGTATCGCTGCTGGCCGTCGCCGTTGGTATGATTACGCTGGTGGGCAGCCTTGTCGCTGCCGGCAAGTTGCACCGTGTGCTGCCGCAGAAGCCTATTGTGTGGCCTATGCACTCTATGATGTCGCTGCTGTTTCTGGCAATCACCGTGGCCTTCATCATCACTGGCCTCTTCGCTCCTGCCGAGGTGATGCCCCTCTGCCTGCTCGGCACGCTGGTGGCTTCGGCTTTCTTCGGTGCCTACTTCTCGGTCAGAGTCGGCGGTGCCGATATGCCTATCACTATCTCGCTGCTCAACTCGCTCTCGGGCGTGGCCGGTTCTATTGCCGGTATGGCCATCAGCGATGTGTTTCTTGTCGCCGTCGGCGGCATCGTCGGTGCCTCGGGCCTGTTGCTCACGCAGATTATGTGTCGCGCCATGAACCGTAGTCTGATGAGCATCCTCGTGGGCGCAAAACCCAAAAAGCCTGCCAAGGCGGCACCTGTTCAGTCAAACAATCCCCAAAACGAAGAATTAGAAAAAAGAGTTATGATACTTGAAGAGAAAATCAAGCAACTGGAAGAAATCGTCAAGAACCTGGAAGAGAGAGTAAAGGTGCTGGACGACCAGATTGAGAAGAGCGAGCAGACAAAGAATGCCGCTCCCGAGAAAGCAACCAAGAAGACGGCCGCAAGCGTGCTTTCGGCTGCTAAGGACGTGATTATCGTTCCAGGCTACGGTATGGCTTTGGCTCAGGCACAGCATCAGGTGCGCCAGCTGGCCGACCGTCTGGAGAGCCGGGGCACCCGCGTGCGCTACGCTATTCACCCCGTGGCTGGTCGTATGCCCGGCCACATGAACGTGCTGCTGGCCGAGGCCGACGTAGACTACGAAAAGCTCTACGAGATGGAAGCCATCAATGATGACTTCGGCAAGGTGGATGCCGTCGTCGTCATCGGTGCTAACGACGTGCTCAACCCCGCCGCCCGTCATGCCGAGGGCACTCCCATCTATGGCATGCCCGTGTTGAATGTCGACAAGGCTCCCGAGGTGATTATCTGCAACTACGACCTGAAACCCGGTTACGCCGGCGTGGAGAATCCGCTCTACTCGCGCAAGGAGGGTGTCTATCTGGAGCTTGGCGATGCTAAGGAGACACTGATGCGCATCACTGCCGACATCAAATAAAGGGCAAGCATCCGATTCAATTTGTGAGTATACTGCCCGGCACATTTTTCCACGTGCCGGGCAGTATTTTTTTATTTCGAAAGAAATGAGGGCTTACTCAAGCTGCTGCGCTGCATCATCGTCCTTGGGGATACGCTGGCGGCGCTTGGGATTCTCCTGGGCACCGAAGCGAAGGAGCTTTGCTGCGGCAGTGGTGATACTAAGGCCTTGAGCCGACGTGCTGCGTTTCAGGTCGTCGAAAGCCTCTTGCGTCTTATGCAGCTGCTCGTCGACTCTGAGGAAGCGCTCATAGAACACCTGCACGCGCTCTACCAACAGATTGGCCGTCTTCATGATTTCCTCCTGATTCTCCACCTGACGCACCTGTCGCCAAGTCATCTCGAGCACACGCAGCATCATGTAGAGGCTCTGGCTGCCAGCAATGATGACGCCGCGGTCGTAAGCTTCTTTCCACAGTGTCGGGTCGTTGCTCAGGGCTAACTGCAAAGCGCTCTCGCTGAAGACATACATCATCACGAAATCAAGCCGCTGACGGTCCTCGCGAACATAGCGGCTGTAGTTTTTCTTCGATAGCTCGCTGACGTGCTGGCGCACCGATGCCAGGTGGCGCCGTAAAGCCGACTGGCGGTCGGCATCGCTTTTGGCGTTATAGTAATCCTGAAAGGCTGTGAACGACATCTTGGAATCGATGATGACATCGCGCCGATCGGGGAAATGAAGCACCACATCGGGTATCATCCGATGACCGTCGACATCATCGTAGACGGCCCGCCCATTGGCATCGCGAAGCGTCACCTGCTCCTCAAACTGAAGCCCTTCCTCCAGTCCCATCTCCTCGAGAAGCTGTTTCAGCCGCAACTCACCGAAGTTGCCCTGCGACTTGTTCTCGCTCGTCAGGGCCTGTGCCAGCTTGTCGGCGCGGTCGCCCACCTCCTGAGCACGCCTGAGATTCTCCTTGATAGCAGCATCAAGGCGTTCCATGCTCACAGTCTGAGCCCTGTCACTACGCTCCACGGCATCGCGCATCTGACGGATATTCTCGCGCAACGGATTGAGAATGGCGTCCAACTGCTCTTTGTTGACAGCTGAGAGTTGCTGCGCCCTCTCACCTAATATGCGCTCAGAGGCCGCACTCAGCTCCGCTTTTACTGTCTGCATCTGCAGGGTCATTTGCTGATTCATCTGCTGACGCATCTGCTCACCATGCACACGCTCGTCTTCCCACTTGCTTCGCATGACGTCACGCTCAGCTTTCAGCGTGCTCAGCTCTCTGGCCATGTCTTCCATTTTGGCCAACAGCCGTCTGCCTGAACTGCGCCCCCAAAAAAGCCCCGCCAGTATACCGAGTGAAAGGCCTAAGAGAAGTGCTAATATCGTACTCATCAATCTATGTAAATAACATCAACAGGAGTCAAGGGACTGTAAAGCACAGTACCCTCAACCCCTGATATCATACAGTCTCCGACTCATTCGGAAACTTCATCCTCATATTCCGTAGTGTCGGCAATGCCTGCATCGGCCAATGCTTCGCGGCGTTCCACACAGGTTCCGCAACGGCCGCAATGTCGGGTTCCACCCTTATAGCACGACCATGTCTCTGCATAATCGATGCCAAGCAACTTGCCCTTACGCGCAATGTCAGACTTGGTAATCCCGGTGTATGGAGCGTAAAGAGTAACACCTTCATAGGTGCCTCTCTGAGCTGCCATACTGAAAGCCTCAACAAAATCGGGCCGACAGTCGGGATAGACCGCATGGTCGCCGCCATGATTGGCCATCATCACCGTGGTAAGCCCCCGGCTCTCAGCCATTCCCACCGCCACAGCAAGCATAATACCATTGCGGAAAGGAACCACCGTCGACTGCATGTTCTGTGTATCATAATGCCCTTCCGGAATAGCATTGGCACCGCTGAGCAGCGAGCTTTTGAAATAACGCCCCATAAAGGCCAATGGAATGACAATATGCTCAATGCCAAGCCGCTGGCAATGAAGGGCGGCAAAAGGCAGTTCGCGCGCATTATGATTGGCACCATAGTCGAAACTCAAGGCCAATGCGATTCGGTCGCGATACTCATAGAGCATCGTGACCGAATCCATGCCGCCACTGACAATGAGAAGAGCATCCTTCTTCATCGTGCAGCAATCATTTCAATCTCAACAAGGGCGCCTTTTGGCAGGTCGCGCACGGCAAAGGCAGAGCGGCCGGGAAATGGTGAGGCAAACATTTCGGCATAGACCTCATTCATGGGACCGAAGTTGGCGATGTCACTCAGCAGCACCGTGGTTTTCACCACATTACAGAGGTCGAGGCCTGCTTCCTGCAGTATGGCCTTAGCGTTAAGCAGAGACTGGCGGGTCTGCTCCTTAATGCCTCCTTCCGGGAACTGTCCGGTGGCGGGGTCGATGGGGAGCTGTCCGCTCAAGTAAACAAATCCATTAGCTTCAATGGCCTGACTGTAAGGGCCGATGGCAGCAGGTGCCTTTTGTGTTGCAATTGCTTTCATAGTTTTCCTTTTGTTTTTTATGTTTCTATTTTAAATTTCAGCTTTTCTTACGAGAATACGAGCAGCGCCCCTATAGGGCTTTAAGTTGACTGATGGTCTGTTCGGGATCAGCGGAATGGAACACATAGCTGCCCGCCACAAGCACATCGGCGCCGGCCTCCACCAGCCGCGGTGCCGTCTGCTCCTGCACGCCACCGTCAATTTCTATCAGTGCATGGCTGCCGCTCTGGTCAATCAGCTGTCGCAGTCGACGTGTCTTGGCGATGGTATTCTCTATGAACTTCTGCCCGCCGAAACCAGGGTTGACACTCATGAGCAAGACCATGTCTACATCCGTGATGACGTCTTCCAACTGTATCACAGGAGTCGAGGGGTTAAGTGTTACGCCAGCCTTCATGCCAGCTGCATGAATCTCCTGTATAGTGCGGTGCAGATGGGTTGTAGCCTCAGCATGCACGTTCATCATCATGGCGCCGAGTTTAGCAGTCTGCTCAATATAGCGCTCCGGCTGCTCAATCATGTAATGCACGTCAAGAGGTTTAGTACACACGCTTGCCACAGCCTCCATGACGGGGAATCCGAAAGAGATGTTAGGTACGAACATGCCGTCCATCACGTCAAGATGAAGCCAATCAGCTTCCGAGCGGTTAATCATTTGAATCTCACGGTCGAGATGCAGGAAATCGGCCGCGAGTAAAGAGGGTGAGATGATTGTCATTGCTTTTTCATGCTAATTCAGGCAGTATGCCTGATGGTTTGTTACACGATAGGTGTAGGCGATTTGTCTAATCAATTTGAGCGTTTTCTCGCTCGGTGTCATTTCTTCGTGAGTAAATAACTGCATAGGCACATGATGTTTAATGTTACAATTAAGTAACGCTCCGTACCTGACATTTATTATATCACTGCGCGAAATAATTTTCTATATTTTTCTGGCCGTTGAGGAAAGCCTGCGCGTCCATGCGCTTTTTCCCCGCCATCTGAAGTTCGCAAATCTCGAGCAGTTTGTCTGCGCAGGCAATGTAGAGTCGTTTCTGCATCACCAGCAGCGTGCCGGGGGCTTCTTCTGCAGGCAGGTCGGTTTTAGCCGTGCGATATATTTTCAGCACAGATTCCGACCCCTCGTTGTCGATAAGTGTGGTCCAGGCACCAGGCACAGGCGAGAGACCACGCACGAAGTCGTAGACACGCTTGGCAGTAAGATGCCAGTCGACCATACACGTCTCCTTGAATATCTTCGGAGCCGGCTTCAGGTCGGGCATATCTTCCTGTGGGCGGGCTTCAGGTCGGCCGTCAGAGGCAATGATTTGCTCGATAGTATCCAGGCAAAGGCGCGCTCCGAGGTGCATCAGCCCGTCGTAGACATACTCCACGTCAGCATCGTCGGGTATGTCGAACGGCATCTGCCGCAGGATGCGCCCGGTGTCAATCTGATGATCGAGCATAAACGTTGTGACTCCCGTCGTCGTCTCGCCATTGATGACCGCCCAGTTGATGGGGGCTGCGCCGCGATACTGGGGCAGCAACGCTGCGTGCACATTAAACGTGCCATAGCGTGGCATGGCCCACACCACCTCAGGCAGCATGCGGAATGCCACCACCACCTGCAGGTCGGCACCATAGGAACGCAGTTCAGCGAGGAAGTCAGGGTCTTTCATCTTCACTGGCTGAAGTACCGGCAATCCCTGCTCAAGTGCATACTGCTTCACGGGCGAGGGCTGCAACACCGACCCATGACGCCCTACGGGCTTGTCGGGCTGAGTGACGACAGCCACCACCCGATAGCCCTCCTCAACGAGGGCTTTCAGCGTAGTCACCGCAAACTCAGGAGTGCCCATGAACACTATTTTCAATTCTTGTTTATTCATCTTTATTCGGTTCTAATTGATTCTTCCATAACAATCCACCTCATGCCTACCCTGGCGGGGTCACTCACGACTCATATCGGCCACAATGTTGCGATACTGCGTATAGAGGCGCTGCCGCGAGATGTATCCTTCCAGCCGGTTGTCTTTGTCAACCACAGGCAACCAGTCGGCATGCGTACGCTCAAACGAACGCATCACCTCGGCCATAGTCTGACGGTCGGCAAGTATTGCCGGCGGCTCCTGCATGAGCTGGCGTGCAGTAAAATGATGGTAAAGCTCAATACGAAACACCACGTGGCGAATCTTGGTGATATCAATCTCGCCGAGCAGTGTACCGCCACGGTCGAGCACAGGAATCACCATGCCATGAGAATAGCTTATCTTATGCACAATCTGCCCCAGGTCCATGTCGGGGTCCACCGACGTGAAGTCGCGATCAATGACAGAATTGAGCTGCATGAGCGTCAATATGGCATGGTCGGTATGATGGGTGAGCAACTTACCCTCCTTGGCCAGTCGTGCACTGTATATACTATGAGGCTCGAAGACGTTGATAGTCAGATACGAGCTTACCGACACAATCATCAGCGGCAGCAGCAAGGCATAGCCGCCGGTCAGCTCAGCAATCAGGAAGATGCCCGTCAGCGGTGCGTGCATCACACCCGACATGACACCAGCCATGCCCATCAAGGCAAAGTTTTTCTCCGGCACATATACACCCACCTCATACATGTTCCACAGACGCGAGAAGAGGAAGCCACTGAAACAGCCTACGAAAAGCGAAGGTGCAAACGTGCCTCCCACGCCGCCGGCACCATTGGTGGCCGAAGTGGCTACCACCTTCGTCAACACGACAAGTGCTACGTAAGGAATGAGCATCTTTCCATGGCCGGCAAAGAGCGAGTTGTTGAGCAGGCGGTTCCAGTCGACGTCCGTCTCGCCATTGAGCAACAGGTTGATTGAACCATAGCCCTCGCCGAACAGCACCGGAAAGAGAAATATGAGGCTGCTAAGCACCGCACCGCCGAATAGCAATTTGCCATAGCGGTTTGAACGGAAGCGGGCGAAGATGTCTTCGCAAAATGTCATGGTACGCACGAAATAAAGACTCACCATGCCACAGAACACTCCCAGCAACACACAGGCTGGCGCACGCTCAATGGTCCAGTAGTTGTCAAGATGAAACGAGAAGAGCACCGCGTCGCCACTGAAGATATAGGTAAAGATGGTCGCCGTGACACTGCTGACGAGTATTGGCAGCAAGGCCGTCATGGTCATGTCAATCATGAGCACCTCCAGAGTAAATACCAAGCCGGCAATAGGCGCCTTGAAGATGCCGGCAATGGCACCTGCCGCACCACATCCCACGAGCAGCATCATGATGCGTGCATTGACGCCGAACAGCTTGCCGAGGTTGCTGCCTATGGCCGAGCCGGTGAGCACAATAGGCGCCTCGGCTCCCACGCTGCCGCCGAAGCCGATGGTGATGGCCGATGCGATGACCGACGACCACGTGTTATGCGACTTCAGCCGTGAGCTCTTGGTGCTGATGGCATAGAGTATGCGAGTGATTCCATGGGAAATATTGTCTTTCACCACATAGCGCACGAAAAGCATGGTGAAGAAAATACCCACCACCGGATAAACCAGGTAAAGCCAGTTTGAAGAAGTGGCATCAAAAGAACTCGTCAGAAGATGTTCTATCTGAGCAATAATCCAATGGAGCAGCAAGGCAGCCACGGCAGAGAAGAAGCCTACCAACAACGCCAAAAAGAGCACAAACATGCGCTCACTAACATGGCTTTCGCGCCAGGCGTTAAGCCGCGCAAGCCATGCAGACAAAGACTGACTCAGCATCGCCGGAGACATGCACGCATCCCCTTATGCTTACGACTTGAGCAGTTCGTCAAGAAAACTGTCCAAATCTTTGTCAAGGCCCTTCATCAGCTCGGGGTCGATAATCACCATATCGTCATCGACCACATAGAGTTCGGTGATAGGTTCGCGGTCGTCGTCTTCCAGTACGAAAGCATACGGTTTCAGTATCGACATGCCTTCCACCAGCTGTTTCTGCTTTTCGATACAACGTCTGATGACGCCAGGTATCACATCATAGAAGTCGCCGTCTTTATTGTCTATCCATTGCTCCACCACACACCGCGTCAGTTCACGGTCGTCGTCGTCAAATGTCATCAGTTCGCCGGTCTCCTGCGTCACCCGTACGTGGATGTCAGTCAGCTGACTGGCCTCTTCTGTCGGCGGAAACTTGTCGGCCGTCTTTCTGATGGCGCGCTCAATCTGCTGCAAAGTTTGGTCTGTTGCTCTCATGCTTCTTCTGCTTTTTGAATGCAAAAGTATAAAAAAGATTCGTATCTACAAACGATTACGAGTTTTTTCGGGAAAAAAGTTTATTCTTTCCACTTTTCTTATTACCTTTGCACCCAAATATGGGAAATAACATCCGACATTCAGGCATTGTCGACTCGTTTACGGAGCAGGGCGATGTAATGGTTCGCATACAGCAGATGGCAGCATGCGCGGGTTGTAAAGTGAGCCACACATGCCACATGGCTGAGATGAAAGAAAAGCTCGTCAGCGTGCCGTGTCCCAGCCGGCGCCAGCTGAGTGTGGGCGATGAGGTCGTCGTCGTGGCGTCAGGCCAGACAGCCTTCAGGGCGCTGCTCATAGGTTTTGCCCTGCCTCTGGCGCTCATGCTCGCCGTGATGGCCATCATGTTGCTGTCGGGATGCAGTGAGATGTCATCGGCTGTAGGCATGCTGCTGTCGCTCATCCCATATTATGCCGTTGTGGCATGTTTCAGGAAAACCATTGCCCGAAGGATGACTTTTTGGATTGAATAACAAAAAATTAAGCTGTTAATATGAATCCTACGTTAATTGCAATCATTGTGCTTGGGAGTATTGCACTTGTGGCAGCTCTCATTCTCTACGTTTGCTCCAAGCGCTTCGCCGTCTACGAAGACCCGCGCATTGCCCAGGTTACCAGCCTGCTGCCGGGAGCCAACTGCGGCGGCTGCGGTTTCCCGGGGTGCAGCGGCATGGCCGACGCACTGGTGAAAGGAGCCGACAAAGGCAGCATCGAAGGGCTGTCGTGCCCTGTAGGCGGTGCAACGGTCATGGACAGCGTGGCCGACCTGCTGGGCATTGCCATTGCCAATGGAGAGCCTCGGGTGGCTGTGGTGAGATGCAACGGCACTTGCGACGTGCGCCCCCAGACAGCTCGCTACGATGGACTTCGCAGCTGCGCCGCCATGCATGCGTGTGGCGCTGGCGAGACGGCCTGCGGCTATGGCTGTCTGGGATGTGGCGACTGTGTGGAAGCCTGTCAGTTTGGAGCCATCAGCATCGATGCCAATACAGGCATAGCCGTGGTCAATGAAGAACTGTGCACTGCTTGCGGAGCATGCGTCAAGGCATGTCCGCGTCACATCATCGAACTTCGTAAAAAGGGGCCCAGAGGCCGACGAGTCTTCGTCAGCTGTGTCAATCACGACAAGGGGGCTGCTGCCATGAAAGCCTGTAAAGCGGCCTGCATCGGATGCGGAAAATGTGTCAAAGAGTGCAAGTTTGAAGCCATTAAGGTTGAAGGCAATGTCTCTTACATCGATTCCGAGAAGTGCCGGCTATGCCGAAAGTGTGTAGCCGTATGCCCCACCAAGGCCATCCACGCCGTCAACTTCCCCACCCCAACACCTCAACCCGTAGCAGAAAAGAAAGAAGCAGAATCATGAAAATAAAGACATTCCGCATAGGTGGCATACACCCAGAAGAAAACAAACTGACTCACGAGGTTCCTACCCGAGTGGCCGAATTGCCTGCCCAAGCCATATTTCCGCTCTCGCAGCACATCGGCGCACCGGCCAAGCCTGTGGTGAAAGTGGGCGACAAGGTACGAGTGGGGACGCTGCTGGCCGAAGCCGGCGGCTTTGTGTCGGCCCCCATCTACTCGTCGGTGAGCGGCACCATCGCAAAGATTGACAGTGCAGTCGACGCTACCGGCTACAGGAAACCTGCAATCATCGTCAAGGTGGAGGGCGACGAATGGGAAGACTCCATCGACCGCTCCGACAAGCTGGAGACCCTTGAGGCGCACCCCGAGCTTACTCCTGAGGAAATTGTGGAGCGCATCAAGACAGCAGGTGTCACCGGCATGGGCGGTGCCGGATTCCCCACCTTCATCAAGCTTACGCCGCCTCCCACAGCCAAGGCCGAATGTGTCATTATCAACGCGGTGGAATGTGAGCCTTACATCACGGCCGACTACCGCCTGATGATGGAACATGCCGACGAGATTCTCGTGGGCCTCTATCTGCTCATGAAGGCCACAAAAGTTGAAAAGGGTTACATAGGCATCGAAGTGAACAAGCCCAAAGCCATCTCACTCTTCGAGGAGAAGACACGCCACGACGACCGCATAGAGGTTGTGCCGCTGCAGCAACGTTACCCCCAAGGCGGAGAGAAGCAGCTCGTCGATGCCGTCATACGCCGCCAGGTGCCTGCGCCTCCTGCCATACCCGTCAACGTAGGGGCTATAGTGCAGAACGTAGGCACGGCCTTCGCCGTCTATGAAGCCGTCATGAAGCACAAGCCCCTCTTCGAGCGCTACACCACCGTCACGGGCAAACGCCTGCAGCACCCCGCCAACTTCCTGGTGCGCATGGGCACTCCCATGATAAATCTCATCGATGCATGCGGCGGCATGCCTGAAGGCGACAACAAGTTGCTGGCCGGAGGTCCCATGATGGGCAAGGCGCTGACAACGGCCGAGGTCCCTGTCTGCAAAGGCACCAACTCGGTGACTATTCTCAGCGGCAGCGATGCCCTGCGCAAGGAGCCGCAGCCATGCATCCGATGTGCCAAATGCGTAGGAGCATGCCCCATGGGTCTGGAGCCATACCTGCTTGCATCGCTCAGCACCATGAAGAACTGGGAGCGCGCCGAACGTGAGATGATCACCTCATGTATCGAGTGTGGCTCTTGCCAGTTCACCTGCCCGGCCCACCGCCCGCTGCTCGACAACATACGCCAGGGCAAGTCGACCGTCATGGGCATCATCCGTTCACGTAACATCAAATAATCTCCGCATCATAATGAACAAGCTCATTGTATCACTTTCACCACATGCCCACGGCAACGACTCCGTGGAACGCAACATGTACGGTGTACTCATAGCACTGATGCCTGCACTGCTCGTGTCGTTCTACTACTTCGGCATAGGCTCGGCCATCGTATGCCTGTCGAGCGTCGTCTTCTGCGTGTTTCTCGAGTGGGCCATCAACAAATATGTGCTGAAGAACCCACGCAACACCGTGCTCGACGGGTCGGCCATGCTTACCGGTCTGCTTCTCGGCATGAACCTGCCTTCCAACCTGCCAGTGTGGATTGTCTTCATCGGAGCACTCTTTGCCATCGGCGTGGCAAAAATGTCTTTCGGCGGACTCGGCAACAACATTTTCAATCCTGCCCTTGTGGGGCGATGCGCCCTTCTGGTGGCATTTCCCGCCCAGATGACCACCTGGCCCGTTCCAGGCAAGTGGACCAACTACATGGATGCCGAGACGGGAGCCACGCCGCTGGCGCTGATGAAGCAAGCCATCAAGACGGGCGATGCGTCGGTGCTTGACAAAATGCCTGACGCCTTCAGCCTCCTGCTGGGCGAGCACTCGTTTGCCGGCGGCGCCGGCACCATCGGCGAGATATGCGGCCTCGCGCTCATCGTCGGCTTTGTCTATCTGCTCTATCGGCGCATCATCACATGGCACATACCCGTCAGCATCATCGGCACCGTCTTCTTCGTCAGTGCCATCATGCACGTCGTCAGCCCCGCCTATGCCGACCCCTTTGCCGTCATACTGAGTGGCGGACTCATGCTGGGAGCCATCTTCATGGCCACCGACTACGTCACCTCGCCCATGACCCACAAGGGACAGCTCATCTATGGCGTGAGCATCGGCCTGCTGACCATCATCATACGTAACTGGGGCGCATATCCTGAAGGCATGTCGTTTGCCATTCTCATCATGAATGCCTTCACACCGCTCATCAACAACTACATCAAGCCTAAACGCTTTGGAGAGGAGGTGAAGAAATGAAGAAGTTAGATTCATCACTGACCAACATGGTGCTTGTGCTCACACTTGTGGCAGTCATTATGGGAGGCATACTCGCGCTGGTAAACAACGTAACCAGTGGCCCCATCATGCAGCAGAAGGAGAAGGCCCTGGCTGATGGCATCCGCGCGGTCATGCTCTCCGACCAGGTGGAAGTGGCAGCTACCGACACCATCGACGGCAACATTATCTATCAGGTGACTGAGAATCACTCGCCAATAGGTGCGGCCGTGGAGAGCCAGACCATGGGATTCGGGGGCACTCTGCGCCTGCTCGTAGGTTTCGACACCGAAGGCAACATCAGGGGGTATCAGCTGCTGGAGCATGCCGAGACACCCGGACTTGGGGCAAAGGCCGACGTATGGTTCCAGAAAGGGCAGAAGGGCGACATCGTGGGCATGAACCCCGCCACACCGCTCAAAGTGAAGAAAGACGGCGGAGAGGTTGACGCCATCACAGCCTCGACCATCACGAGCCGAGCCTTCCTCAACGCGGTCAACGCCGCCTATGCATCGTACCAACAAGCCACGTCAAAAGCTATCACACAAACAAAGGAGGAAACGCTATGAAATATATAGATATCATCAAAAACGGCATCAGCAAGGAGAACCCCACCTTTGTCCTGATGCTTGGCATGTGTCCCACCTTAGCCACCACCACGTCGGCCATCAACGGCATGTCGATGGGTCTGGCTACGATGGCCGTGCTCATATGCACCAACTTTGTCATCTCGCTCATCAAGCAGCTCACGCCCGACAAAGTGCGCATACCAGTATTCATCGTGGTCATCGCAGCCTTCGTCACCATCCTTCAGATGGTCATCAAAGCCTATCTGCCCGATGTTGACAAAGCGCTCGGCCTCTTCATTCCGCTCATTGTGGTCAACTGCATCATCCTGGGGCGTGCAGAGGCTTTTGCCTGTAAGAACACACCGCTGGCATCGCTCTTCGACGGCATAGGCATTGGCCTTGGCTTCACCCTCGCCCTCACCCTGCTCGGCATGCTGCGCGAGCTTCTGGGGGCCGGCATGCTCTTCGGCTTCAAACTGCTGCCCGAGACATACAATGTGCTCCTCTTCATCCTGCCTCCCGGTGCTTTCATCACCCTGGGCTTTCTCATCGCCATTGTCAACAAAATCAAGAAACAGTAAATCTCACAAGTCATGGAATACCTGTTAATTTTCATCTCTGCGATATTCGTCAACAATATTGTCCTGTCGCAATTTCTGGGCATTTGTCCCTTTCTGGGCGTCTCGAAGAAGATTGAGACATCGCTCGGCATGTCGGCGGCTGTGGCCTTCGTGCTGACGCTGGCCACGGTGGTCACATGGCTTGTGCAAAAGTTTGTGCTCGAGGCTTTCGGCTTAGAGTACCTTCAGACGATAGCGTTCATCCTGGTCATAGCGTCGCTCGTGCAGATGGTCGAGATAGTGCTGAAGAAGGTCTCCCCCACTCTTTATCAGGCACTGGGCATCTTCCTGCCGCTCATCACCACCAACTGCGCCGTGCTCGGTGTAGCCATACTTGTCATACAGAAAGACTATAACCTGGCCGAAAGCATTGCCTACGCCTTCTCTACGGCCTTAGGCTTTGGCTTGGCACTGACCGTTTTTGCCGGCATGCGCGAACAACTCGAGATGGTCAACATCCCCAAGGGCATGCGTGGCATGGCCATCGTGCTCGTCACTGCAGGTCTGCTGAGCCTCGCCTTCATGGGGTTCTCTGGCGTAGACGGTGGTTTGAAGGCACTCTTCGGACTATAATATAATATGGCTCAGCATATTAGCATTATCACATTAAGAAAAACATTATTTTTGTAGACAACAAAACGTAATTATAGACAACATGAAACAGACAATTCTTGTAACAGGAGGCACCGGCTTTATCGGCTCGCACACTACCGTTGAGCTCCAAGAGGCTGGTTATGAAGTGGTCATCGTCGACAATCTCTCGAATTCCAATGCCAACGTGATTGACGGCATTGAGAAAATCACCGGGAAGAGGCCCGCTTTCGAGAAGATTGACTGCTGCGACAAGGAAGCACTCGAGCAGGTCTTCAAGAAATATCCGGCCATTGAGGGAATCATTCATTTCGCTGCATCGAAGGCCGTGGGCGAGAGCGTGGAGAAGCCGCTGCTCTACTATCGCAACAATATCACTTCGCTCATCAATCTGCTGGAACTCATGCCGCAGTACAACGTGAAAGGCATCATCTTCTCATCCAGCTGCACCGTGTATGGACAGCCTACGGAAGAGAACCTGCCCGTCACCGAGAAAGCTCCCATTCAGAAGGCTTTGTCGCCCTACGGCAACACCAAGCAGATCAACGAGGTAATCATACAAGACTTTATCCATAGCGGGGCCCCCATCAAAAGCATCATCCTGCGTTACTTCAATCCCATCGGCGCACATCCCTCGGCACTCATCGGCGAACTGCCCAACGGCGTGCCCATGAACCTCATACCCTTCGTCACACAGACGGCCATCGGAATCCGTCAGCAGCTCAAGATTTTCGGCAACGACTACGATACCCCCGACGGCACATGCATCCGCGACTATATCTACGTGGTCGACTTGGCCAAGGCTCATGTGAAAGCCATGGAAAGAGTGCTCGACAAGCCTGAGTGCGAGTCCGTGGAGGTATTCAACATCGGCACCGGCCGCGGCCTCTCTACATTAGAGATTGTTGAAGGCTTCGAAAAAGCAACCGGCGTCAAGCTGAACTGGACGTATGCACCGCGCCGCGAGGGCGACATTGAAAAGGTGTGGGGCAATGTTGACAAGGCTAACAAGGTGCTTGGATGGAAAGCCGAGACACCTACCGACGAGGTGCTGAAGTCGGCCTGGCGCTGGCAGCAGAAGCTGCGTGCCGACGGAATGCAGTAAGAAACATACAGTCATAGAATAATGACTGATTTTGTGTTTGTGTTGTGATGAGCTCCCGATGTGATATCGGGGGCTCATTTTCCTATGTATTTCTGTCAACGAAGAAGGCTGGAGTCAGCAAGACTCCAGCCTATGAAATAATCAGCAAGGCTCTTTCCTACAGCTTGACAGCCGAGATGTCAACAAGCCCGTTTACGATAGCATAAATAGTGAGCCCTGCCGGTGAGTGAATCTGCAGTTTGCGGGCAATGTTACGCCGGT
Source organism: Prevotella sp. (assembly GCA_017934525.1). GTDB lineage: Bacteria > Bacteroidota > Bacteroidia > Bacteroidales > Bacteroidaceae > Prevotella. Next base: position 12,328 of record JAGBJJ010000045.1, on the reverse strand, counting down.
GAGTGATGACCGTGTTGACCGATATACACAGGTGGTCGGCAATCTCTTTGTTGGCCATGCCTTGCACCAATGCCACAATGACGTCGACCTCGCGCTCGCTCAGCGTCTCGTTGTTTTGCGAAGTAGCATTCTTAAACACCATGTCAGTGATGTTGCGCGTCACGTCGCTCTGCTTCTTTATATGCTCCAGGCGTCGTATAGCCGGCACAAAGATGTTGTCTTCCACCAGGGCGTGTTGGTGCAGCCATTCCTCATTGGCATAGATATCGTGGAGTGCAGCCATCAGCTTGTTGTTGTGGAAGCCGTCATGAGGCAGATATTTGATGATGAGCAGCTTCAGTTCACGCAGCTTCTTGTCAGCCTGTCCGTGGTGCCGCGAGAAAGTCTCAATGTTGTAGTCGCCCGTCGGCTTGCCGTCGAGCAACGACTCCACATAGGGGAAGAGCACGCGCTGCTCATAGTGCATGTGGCGGCGTATCTCATGGGCATACTCATCATAAAAACTTAGTATCAGCTTGCCGAGAGAGTCATCCTGGTTAAGACTTTCCTCAAGCTCTCTTCGTATGAATGGCAACTGAAACTCCAGATACCACACATGGCTGGCTTGCAGATAATGCATGAGGGTGGGCACCGAAAGTTTGTCGTCGACCAGCGCGTCAGAATAACCGTTGATAGAAAAATTGACCACGGCCAGAAAGGTGTAAGTGTCTACATGGTTGTCGGCGCACGTCTCTTCCACCGTCTTATCGCCGAACCCCAGACTGATGCCGAAGCTACCCAGCATCTGCAGCAAGTCGTAATTATCGCGGATGAGCGAGATCATCTTGTCGTCGCTCTCATACATTTTCATCTGTTTCATAGTTTATACGTAATATATAATGGGTAGTAGATTCATTCTTTACAGCGCAGAAAGCACAGCCTCACTGCGGTGGTGCAAAATTAGCTATTTTTGTCGACTCCTGCAATAGTTGCAAAGAAAAATCACCACTTTTGGGTATTGCATGTTTTTCTCAAAGAGCGTACCTTTGCAGCCGAAAAAATCAACATATCAATGAAAACAAGTATTATTACAATCATGTCGCTGGCAATAATGTGCGCCCCTACCCCTTCAGAAGCGCAAGAGAGTGCAGGCGACAGTGTGATGAGCCATGCTAAAGGCAACCGTCTGAGTGTTGGTGGGTATGGCGAAGTATGCTTCTCGCGCAACTTCTTCAGCGACCATGTTAGCCGTTATTCTCAACCAGAAGAACACAAGAACGACCCCTCACATGGCAAATTCGACCTGCCTCATGCCGTCATTTACGTGGGCTACGATTTTGGTCGAGGCTGGACCTTCGGCACCGAGATTGAGTTCGAACATGGCGGCAACGGCATCGCCTACGAAAAAGAAGACGAAGAAGGAGGCGAATGGGAGCAGGAGACCGAGAAAGGCGGCGAAGTAGAACTCGAGCAGTTCTGGCTGCAGAAGTCCTTCTCGCCCAAAGCAAACCTGCGCATCGGCCATATCGTGGTACCTGTGGGCCTCAACAATGCCCGCCACGAACCGCTCAACTTCTTTACCGTCTACCGTCCTGAGGGCGAAAATACCATCATGCCCTCCACGTGGCATCAGACGGGCGTATCATTCTTCGGCCGGGCGGGTCGCTTCCGCTATGAGGCGCAGCTGCTGGCCGGCCTGAATGCCGACCACTTCACTAACACCGGATGGATACACAAAGGCAATAAAAGTCCGCTGGAATATGACGTAGCCAATAAGTACGGTGTCAGCGCACGCCTCGACTACTATGCCGTGTCCGGCCTGCGCATCGGTCTCAGCGGCTATTACGGCCATTCCATCGGTAACAGCTATCCACGCAACAAGAACGGCGTAGACGCCGAATACAAGGGCCGCGTGGCCATCGGCGCCCTCGACTTCACATACAAAGGCCACAACTGGATAGTGCGCGGACAGGCCGACTACGGCTACCTGAGCGATGCCTCACAACTGAAGTACGTCTACAACCGCCTCAACTCTCGGTCGCCTTTCCACCACTCAGCCTTCGTTTCGAAGAATGCCTATGCTGTTGGCATTGAGGCCGGCTACGACATCTTCTCGCAGATTAGGTCGATGCGCCAGTCTGACCGCCAGCTCTACGTCTTCGGGCGCTACGAAGCCTACAATCCCTATGCCTCGAAAACCAAGGGCACAGCCTACAACTACACGGCCGTAAAGCGCATGGCCGTCGGTCTGAACTATCACCCCGTGCCCCAGATTGTGGTGAAGGCCGAATACAGCCACCGCTTCCTGAAGTCTATCTACAACAATGAGCCGGCGGTGAATGTCGGCATCGCTTACGAAGGCTTCTTCCTGTAAGCCATTATAAAACAAATATCAAATAAAAACAAAAACAATCACATGAAAAAGTTTTTCTATCTGCCCGCAGCCATCATGTTGGGCGCACTGTCTCTCACCGCATGCAGCGATGACGATAACAACAACGAGAACGAGACAGAGTTTAACATCATCATGACCACCCCCGTCGTCGACGAGGATACCTATGCCGCCAATACCACGGAGGCCAACTACAAGAACAAAGCCTTCGGCAATACGGCCATCGATGCCTGTGCCACACTGGTAGACCAGCTCACCAAGGCCAATAGCGCCATCGGCAGAGCCAAGCTGAGCGACGAGCAGCAGCAGTATCTTTACATGGTGCTCGACAATCTGGTCGATCAGGTCATCGTGCCCACTTACACCCAGTTGGCCGACGACGTGGAGGATTTGGAGAAGACACTGCACGGACTTACCACCACCACCATTACCCAGGCCCAGATTGACAAGGCCTGCGCCGACTTCAAGCAGGCCCGCCAGCACTGGGAGCGCTCTGAAGCCTTCCTGATGGGTGCCGCCGCCGACTTCAGCATCGACCCCACCATCGACTCCTGGCCCCTCGACCGTACCGAGCTGCTTAACTACTTCAAGAGCGGCATGAAAGCCGAGATTGCAGACGAGTCGTCAATACTGGGTTTCCATGCCCTTGAGTTCATCCTCTTCCGCAATGGCCAGAACCGCCGCGTGGCCGAGTTGCAGGGCAACGACACCTACACCAGTTTCCAGGATGTAAGCGGTGCCGACGAGCTGAAGTATGCACAGCAGGTGTGCACCCTGCTGAAAGAGCGCTGCTTCCAGCTGCAGGTGGCCTGGGAAGGCGAGACAGCCAAGAACGTCAGCCGCGTAGAGGTGGTGAAGGCTGCCAACCTCGCTCTCCAGACAGTGAACGGCCTGTCATACGGTCAGAACCTGAAGGAGGCCGGCAAAAACAGCAAGAGCACCTTCCCCACCCTGCAGGCTGCCATTGCCCAGGTGCTCAGCGATACCGAGGGCTCCTGCGTGGGCATTGCCAACGAGGTGGGCACGGCCAAGATTGCCAACCCCTTCTCGGCTGGCGACATCGCCTATGTGGAGTCGCCCTACAGCTATAACTCTATTGCCGACTTCCGCGACAACATCCGTTCCATCCGTAACATCTGGCTGGGCAGTACTGACAAGACGGCTGCCAAATACTCCTTCCACACCTTCTTCGCAAGCGTTAACCAGAGCAGTCTGAACGCAGCGCTGGAGAATGCCTATGTGTCATCTATTGCCAGCATCAGCAATATGCCCGCTCCTTTCGTGAAGTACTGCAGCATCGTCTGGGGCAAAAATTTCGACGATCCTGAAAACTGGGACTCCACCTCAGAGGAATGACCGGAAGTAATATATGCAACAAGCAACTGAGCGCCTCGCCCGGCAAACAAGTTCTCCGGGTGAGACGCTTCAACCAGCAATAAGAATAATTTAACTGATATGACAAACATGAAGAACCTGACCAAATGGACCATGGCCGCTTTGGTGGCAGCACCACTGCTGACGGCCTGCAGCGACGACAACGACAACAAGAAGGAACTGGGCGAGCTGACGCCTGCCGAAAGCAGTTTCGGACAGGCCAACGATGTGTTCGCGGCCGACGAATGGTATCCCGGCGGACAGCTCGGCACCACCAATAATGCCAGCTACAGCGACCCTGTGCCTGCTGTCACTAATATCCCCGGCATGGAAGACGACTTCAACGTCGGCGAAGACTTCTTCGAGAAACTCTACACCGTCGACCAAGCTCCGCGCAAAGGCTTGGGCCCGGCATGGGTGCGCAACGGCTGCATTGCCTGCCATCCCAGCTACGGCCACGGCAAGCGCCAGACGGAATACCGTGCCAACACCATCGGCAACGGCTATCTGCTCGTGGTCTACCATCCGCAAGAAGCCTTCACCGAGGATGGCGTGCGCTACACCACCGAGTCGTCAGGCTACATCACCGAGGTGACGGGCATGCCCCAGACCAAGGCCATGAGTCCCTTCAAGGCGCCCATCGACGAGAACCAGATAAAGATTGAATGGAAGAAAGTGGACAAGATGCCCAGCGGACTGGCCATGACCTTCAGCGACGGCGAGGCCTACGAGCTCATCTACCCGGACATCACCATCCCCGTTTCGGCCTTCAACACCAACCCCAAGCCCTCCAACTATGAGGTGCGTCTCGAGTCGACCATCGGCATCTACGGCACAGGACTGCTCGACGCCCTCGACGATGAGGATATCGAGGCACAGTGGCGCGCCGAGTCTGAGCATATCGACCTGAATCCCGGCATGTGGGACAAAGAGGCCAATACATTCAAGGCCAGTGCCTACTATGCAGCTCCCTACAACAACACAGCCACTCACCGCGGCTCTCACGGGCCACTGAAGCGCTTCACCTATGCCATGACGCGCGGCTCGCTGCAGGACGGTGCCGGTGCCAATGCCATCTGGAACATCACCAACGTCACCCGTTCTGACCGCCACTTCCTCTACACCACTCCCGCCTGGGCTAAGGCTCAGAGCGAGGACCAGGATGTGGTGAAGTATATCCAGCAGCACGGCAAGGACGAGAAAAGCGTGCTTCACCCCTACTATGCCGACGGAACGGCTGAGGGTATCAGCGAGCGCATCAACGAGATTCTCTCGGCAACGTCGATTGCCAAGAAGGATGTATTCGAGAAATACCTGCTCAACGGCAAACCCTACAACAGCGAAGAGGAGATGACCGACAAGCAGTACTACCAGTTCATGGTGTGGCACCGCGGACTGGCCGTGCCTGCCGCACGCAATCTTGACGACGACCAGGTGAAGCGCGGCAAGCAGCTGTTCAGCAAGATGGGCTGCACGCAGTGCCACCGCCCGTCGTGGAAGACCGGAAAAGACGACATGTGGGTTGATGCCGCTATTAAAGCCTATGCCGATGCCAACGGGCTTGCCAAGGATGGCGACTACACCAAGCTGCTGCCTAAGTTCCCCAACCAGACCATCTGGCCCTACACCGACATGGTGCAGCACCGTCTGTTCATGGAGAACGACATCCGCACTGGCTGGTGTCGCACTACTCCGCTCTGGGGCCGCGGTCTGAGCCGCCGACTGACAGGTGCCGACGACCGCCTGCACGACTGCCGTGCACGCACCGTGGTCGAGGCCATCATGTGGCACGGATACTCCAAGCAGTCGCAGGCCTTCGAGTCGGCCAAGAAATTCCATGCCTTACCAAAGGCTGACCGCGACGCCGTAGTTCGCTTCATCGAGTCCATCTAAGCGCGTATGCTGAAGAAGACACTCATCATATCCTACATAGTGGTGGTGGCCGTCATGGCCATCGCCACTTTTGTAGAAAAGCTCAGCGGTACACGCCTCTACGTCGAATGGTGGTTCTCACTGCTTTGGGCTCTGCTCACGGCTGCCGGACTGACATGGCTCTTGAAGCAAAGAGTCAGGCGGCCCTCTGTCGTGACGCTCCACCTGGGCTTTGTGGTCATATTGGCAGGCGCACTGCTCACTCGTCTCTTCTCAGAACAGGGCATCATCCATATACGCGAAGGCGAAACAGCAGCCGAGTACCTCACTGACGATGCGCTGGCGCATGAACTGCCGTTTACGCTGCGCCTCGACACCTTCGCCATACGCTTCCACCCCGGCACGCGGGCAGCTGCCGACTACGAGTCGCACCTGACGCTCACCGATGGCAGCCTGCAAACCGGCATCACCGTATCGATGAACAATATATACAGTCACGGCGGCTATCGTCTCTACCAGATGTCGTATGACGAAGACCTGAGAGGCACGGTGCTGTCGGTAAACAGCGACCCGTGGGGCATTCCTGTCACCTACTGCGGCTATGCACTGCTGTTCTGCGGTCTCATCTGGATGCTCATTGACCCGAAAGGCAGCTATCGCCGCATAGCGAGCTCACCTCTGCTGAAGCGCGGCCTTCTGTCGACGATTGTCATTGCCGCTCCGGTCGTCTTCTCAGTGGCTGCTCCCCGCACATTCCCGAAAGAGACAGCCGAACGTTTTGGAAATCTCTGCGTGGTCTACAACGACAGAGTCTGCCCCTTGCAGACCTATGCCCTCGACTTCACCAAGAAGCTCAGCGGCCAGCGCCGCTATGGGGCATTCAGTGCCGAGCAAGTCCTGGCCGGTTTCATTTTTTTCAAAGAAGACTGGGATGCCGAGCCGCTCATCAAGGTAAAAGGCGAAGAGCTGAAACAAGCGCTCCATCTCGGAGGCCGCGCATCGGTCAACGACTTCTTCGGCGGCGACTACCTGCTTGGCCCTTACCTCATGGATTACCGACAAGGGGCTCATGAAGGCGTCAACAAGCAGGCGGCCCAGATGGACGACCGTCTGATGGTGGTCATGGAGCTGCAGCAGGGCACCCCTCTGAAGGTCTTCCCGTTTACCCTGCAGGGCGAAACCACATGGTACAGCCCCGTCGACGAGCAAGTGCCCGAGGCTATTCCGATGCCCAACCGGCTGTTTATGGGCACCATCTTTCAGCTGCTCTACGAAGAGGCCGCCGCCGGCAACTACACCAAAGTGAACGCATATCTCGACAAGATGCTGAGCTATCAGCAGCAGCATGCGGGAGCGTCGATGCCTTCGTCAATGCATCTGCATGCCGAACGTCTCTACAACAGCATTCCCTTTGCCACCATTCTTTTCATGGTGTGCCTCACCATGGGTTTCCTCACCCTCTTCTATTTCATTGCGGCGCTTGCCAAAGGCCGTCGCAGCAAGCCTTTCGTCGTGTTCTCCGTCATCGTCATGGCCGTCTGCTTTTTAGCTCTCACCCTCTGCGAGTCGCTGCGATGGATTATCAGTGGCACCATACCCATGTCAAACGGCTATGAGACCATGCTGCTCATGGCCTGGATGCTGCAGCTGCTGACACTCTTCACGGTCCGGCGCTTTCCTGTCATGCTGACGTTCGGCTTCCTGCTCTCCGGATTCTTCCTGCTGGTGAGCCATATCTCGCAGATGGACCCTCAGATTGGCCATCTCATGCCCGTACTGCGGTCGCCCTTGCTGACCGTCCATGTCAGCATCATCATGATGTCATTCGCACTTCTTAGCCTGACGTTCATCTGCGGACTGACCGCACTGACCATCAGAGCCTTCAACCGGCATGCGGGTGAGAGCATCGAGGCGCTGGCCATGCTGAGCCGGCTTTTCCTCTACCCCGCCCTCACCACACTGGGCCTCGGCATCTTCATCGGTGCCGTCTGGGCCAATATCTCATGGGGCACCTACTGGAGCTGGGACCCCAAAGAAACGTGGGCGCTCATCACATTCATGGTCTATGCCATCGTTGCCCACGTGCAGACGTTTCCCGTCTTCCGCCGCCCCGTGCCGTACCACGTGTTTGTCACGTTCAGTTTTCTGACGATACTCATGACCTACTTCGGCGTGAACTACTTCTTAGGAGGCATGCATTCCTACGCTTAGAGAGCGGCAGACAGCATTGCAAATAGCAAAAAGGCCAGACGCTGACTGCGGCGGGCCCAAACGCTCAGAGTGTTTGGGCCCGCCGCAGTCAGCGTCTGATATAGTCTGCAGTGTTCAGAAGGAATAAGAGAATCCCAGCGAGGAATACTCCTTAAACTGCCAGTAGCCCAGATTGGAATCACGCACGTTGGCATCGTCGAAGCGCGGGAAGAGGAACAGGTTGGCCGAGATATACTTCGACACCCGCAGGGCGAACGTGTTCTCCCATTCAATCTCAGCGCGGTGATAGCTGGTGAAGGCGTAGAAGCGCGACTTCCACGTGACGTTCTCATTAATCTTCCACTCAAGGGCAGCCGTCAGCTGCGAACCGAAGTCGGTGAGGTGGTGGTGATTATCCTCAATACCGTAGCGCGTGGGAAACCAGGTGCTGTCGTCAAACCATCGGCGGTCTACGTAGCGATAGTTCACGGCAAAGGGCGAGATGTTGATGGTACCCGTCAGCCTCTTGTTGAGCCACTCCACCTTGTAGTCCATACCGAGACCGACACTGATGTTCAGCGGCGAGAAGAAGTCCGAGTAGGTCTTGATGTCGTTGGCCTTGAAGCCGCGGGCAAACTGCGTATAGGCCAGCATCTGCAGCGTGTAGTACCATTTGTTGGCAGCCTGCAGCCCCACCTTGCCCGTATAGCGGAACAAGTCTTCGTTGGCTTTGAAACGGTGTACGGAGTCAGTGCGCGAGGTCTGGAAGCCTAGCTTCATCTCCAGTTTGTTCTCCCACTTCCATTTCGACTTATTGTCGTAGTTGGCCTCCAGCGTCAGACTTCCCACGGCCGAATAGTTGCTCTCGCCGCCCTTGTACCAGTTGCCGCTCACGTAGTTCTGCATAAACTGCAGATAGCCGTCGCCCTTGTATTTCCAGAACTTAGGCTTCTGCACTTCCACCTCCACGGCCTCAGCCTCGGGAGCCTGGGGCATGGGCTCGGCCTGCTCCACCATTTCGGCCGTCTGCACAAGGGGCTGGTCAATGATGTCCTGGCGCAGCTGCCCCGACTCCTGCTGCTCGCCCTCAGTCACCTCCACCAAGTCAGGCCTGTTCAGATAGACGTGTAGCAAAGCCTTGTCTACAGCTTCGCCCGAAGGGTTGCCGTCGTTGTCGAGCGACAACTGCGAATTAGCTACCGAATAATAGAAAGTCAGCGGTGCAAACAGCCGGTAATACCGGCCGTTGACCGAGTCTTGTGGCTGCGCGGCGCGTGCACTGAGTGCCATGACTGCCGCAAAAAGTAGAGTTAGTTGTTTCATATTCGCCTGCAAAGTTACTACTTTTTTATGAGAAAACTGTTTTATGACGCAAAATATTGCAGCATCGCCTCCTTACGCCATACAAGTTTCACATCCCCGCCACTCCTTCACCTCTCCCCACTCCTTCACTCCCCAAAGCATCTTATGCACTTTGGCACGATATTTGCAAAACGGATTGATGAAAACGAAACAAAATAGTAAAACATAATCTGTTATGCAAAAAGGTAACATCGGGGTTACAACCGAGAACATCTTCCCCGTCATCAAAAAGTTTCTCTACAGCGACCATGAGATTTTCCTTCGCGAGATGGTGAGCAACGCCGTCGATGCCACCCAGAAGCTGAAGACGCTCAAGGAGAAGGGCGACTTCAAGGGCGAGCTGGGCGACCTGACCGTACACATAGCCCTCGACACCGACAAGGGCACCATCACCATCAGCGACCGCGGCATCGGCATGACCGAGGAGGAGATTGACAAATACATCAACCAGATAGCCTTCTCGGGCGTGAGCGACTTTCTGGAGAAGTATAAGGACAACGCCAACAACATCATCGGCCACTTCGGCCTCGGCTTCTACTCCTCGTTCATGGTGTCGAAGAAGGTGGAGATTATCACGAAGAGCTACAAGGACGGTGCCAAGGCTGTGAAGTGGAGCTGCGACGGCAGTCCCGCCTTCGAGATTGACGATGCCGAGCGCGACAGCCGCGGCTCAGACATCATCCTGCACATCGACGACGACTGCAAGGAGTTCCTCGACAAGCAGAAGATTGAGGAGCTGCTGCAGAAGTATTGCAAGTTCCTGCCCGTGCCCGTAGCCTTCGGCAAGAAGACCGAATGGAAGGACGGCAAGCAGGTGGAAACGGCCGAGGACCATATAATAAACAGCGTGGAGCCACTGTGGACGAAGACCCCCTCGACGCTGAAAGACGAGGACTACAAGTCGTTCTACCGCACGCTCTACCCCATGCACGACGAGCCGCTCTTCTGGATTCACCTGAACGTCGACTACCCCTTCAACCTCACGGGTATCCTCTACTTCCCCCGCATCAAGTCAAACCTCGACATCACGCGCAACAAGATACAGCTCTACTGCAACCAGGTCTTCGTCACCGACCAGGTAGAGGGCATCGTGCCTGAGTTCCTCACCCTGCTCCACGGCGTCATCGACTCGCCCGACATCCCCCTGAACGTGTCGCGCAGCTATCTGCAGAGCGACCGCGAGGTGAAGAAGATTTCCACCTACATCACCAAGAAGGTGGCCGACCGCCTGAAGGCCATCTTCAATGAAGACCGCAAGGCCTACGAGCAGAAGTGGGACGACCTGAAGCTCTTCATCAACTACGGCATCCTGTCAGAGAAAGACTTCTACGACCGCGCCAAGGACTTCTCGCTGTTTAAGGACACCGAGGGCAAGTACTTCACCTTCGAAGAGTATCAGAAGCTGATTGAGCCAGTGCAGAAAGACAAGGACGGCACACTCGTCTACCTCTATGCCACCGACAAGGAGGAGCAGTACAGCTACATCAAGGCAGCCCAGGACAAAGGCTACTCAGTGCTGCTCTTCGACGGTCAGCTCGACGTGCCGGCCATCCAGACCTTCGAGCAGAAGTTCGAGAAGAGCCGCTTCACACGCGTAGACAGCGACATCATCGACCGTCTCATCGTGAAGGAAGACGCCCAGAAGACATCGCTCTCCGATGGCGAGCGTGACAATTTGTCAGCCATCTTCCAGTCGCAGGTGCCACAGATGGAGAAGTCGGAGTTCCTGGTCGAGGTCGATGCCCTTGGCGAAGACGCCCGTCCGGTCATCATCACGCAAAACGAGTGGATGCGCCGCATGAAAGAGATGAGCCGCTACCAGAGCGGCATGGCCTTCTACGGCCAGATGCCCGACTCGTTCAACATGGTGCTCAACAGCGACCACCGCTTGGTGAAGGAAGTGCTGTCGTCGCTCAATACCGAGCTGTCAGACACCCTGAAACCCATCGAAGCCGAGATAAAGGGCCAGGAGGCCCGTCTGGCCGCCCTCAACCAGCAGACGGAGAAGAAAAAGCCTGAGGAGCTCACCCAGGCCGAGAAAGACGACAAGGCCAACACGCAGAAGGCCATCGACGAGCAAAATGAGAAGAAGCAGAGCGTGCTGAGCGGTTTCGCCGCAAAGAACGCCGTCGTCCACCAGCTCATCGACCTTGCCCTGCTGCAGAACGGCATGCTGAAGGGCGAAGCCCTCGACAAGTTCCTGAAGCGCTCCGTCGACCTCATCAAATAGACGGACGCTCAACGGCTCCAATAGCAAAAATCACGGACTCTGAGAATGACGGTTGCCAATTCTCAGAGTCCGTGATTTTTTTGGGGATAGATATAAAGAGGTAGTTATCAGGAATTACAACCTATTCCCGCAGCTCCGCCAGACTCTGCCTGTAGTTCTTCTTCAGTCGGCGCAGGGCATGGTCGCGTATCTGGCGCACCCGCTCACGTCTGAGCTGCATAGCATCGGCAATCTCAGCCATGGTGAGAGCCTCGTCTTCAAGACCGTAATAGAGACTTATCACCTGATGCTCGCGCCCTTCCAGTGAAGCCATCGCCCGTTCAAAGGCCGTCGCCATGTTACCGTCGTAGACCCGCTTGTCGGCCAGCACGGCATTGCCGTCGGCCAATACCGACAGCAGGCTGACACCCGTCTTCGAGCCCAGCGGTGCGTCAATAGAGCGCGTCTGTCCGTCCTTACGACTCTCCACCCGCTGGGCGTCGCTCTCGCGTTTCAGCGCCTTCTCAATATTCTGCCGCACATACACCACCGCAAAGTTGACGAAGCGCGTGCCGCGCGTGGCATCAAACTTAGCCGCAGCCTTCATCAGTCCCATGTTGCCTTCGCTTATCAGGTCGTCCATGTCGAGCCCATTACCCTGATAGCCGCGTGCAATAGCCACCACAAACTTCAGGTTTTTCTCTATCAGACGGTCAAGAGCACGCTTGTCGCCCTTGAGCACGCGTGCGCTCAGCTGTTGCTCCTCAGCCTCGCTGAGCAACTCCTCGCGTCCTATCTCGTCGAGATATTTGTTCAGTTTATTGTCTTCCATGGGTGCAAAGTTACATTTTTTTTTGTAAATCCACCACCTCCACGCAGATTTTAACGTGATTTAGGGTTCCTCATCCCATGATGTTCGCCTTGATAGTCTCCACGATGTATCTCACATC
>JAGBJJ010000044.1 GCA_017934525.1 Prevotella sp. | reverse complement strand
CCATCTGGACGCCGAGTCGATAGACTGGCTGGAGCAGCACCTGCAGCAGTATGAGGGCACGGTCATCGCCGTCACCCACGACCGCTACTTCCTCGACGACGTGGCCGAGTGGATCTTAGAGCTCGACCGTGGCGAGGGCATTCCCTGGAAGGGTAACTACTCGAGCTGGCTGGAGCAGAAGAGCCAGCGTCTGGCCCTGGAGGAGAAGACGGCCTCGAAGCGCCGCAAGACCTTGGAGCGCGAACTGGAGTGGGTGCGCATGGCCCCGAAGGCCCGCCATGCCAAGGGTAAGGCCCGTCTGAACAGCTACGACCGCATGCTCAACGAGGAGCAGAAGCAGAAGGAGGAGAAGCTCGAAATCTTCATTCCCAACGGTCCCCGTCTGGGCAACAAGGTCATCGAGGCCGAGCATGTGGCCAAGGCTTTCGGCGAGAAGCAGCTCTTCAGCGACCTCAACTTCGTGCTGCCGCCCAACGGCATAGTGGGCGTCATTGGGCCCAACGGTGCAGGCAAGACCACGCTGTTTCGCCTGATTATGGGCCTCGAGCAGGCCGATGCCGGCACGTTTAGCGTGGGCGAGACGGTACGCCTGAGCTATGTAGACCAGCAGCATAAGGACATCGACCCGCAGAAGTCGGTCTATCAGGTGGTGAGCCAGGGCAACGACACCATCCGCATGGGCGGGCGCGACATCAATGCGCGTGCCTATCTGTCGCGCTTCAATTTCAGTGGTGTCGACCAGGAGAAGAAGTGCGGCGTGCTCAGCGGCGGCGAGCGCAACCGTCTGCAGCTGGCGCTGGCCCTGAAGCAGGAGGGCAATGTGCTGCTGCTCGACGAGCCCACGAACGACATCGACGTGAACACGCTGCGAGCCCTCGAGGAAGGTCTCGAGTCGTTTGCCGGCTGTGCCGTCGTCATCAGTCATGACCGCTGGTTCCTCGACCGTATCTGCACCCATATCCTGGCCTTCGAAGGCGACGCGAAGGTGTTCTTCTTCGACGGCAACTACTCGGAGTATGAGGCCAACAAGGCCATGCGGCTGGGCATCGAGGAGCCCAAGCGTGCCCGCTATCGCAAGCTGATGGACGAATAACCCTGCCACACTACCGCATATAACGTCAGTCCAGTTCATTTCGCATGAAGATATTACACACAGCCGACTTGCATTTAGGTCAAGTGATATACCAGCACTACGACCGCAGCGATGAGCATCGCCATTTCTTCCGTCAGCTGGAGCGCTGGTGCAGGGAGGAGAGACCCGATGCACTGCTGGTCAGCGGCGACGTGTTCGACATGCAGCAGCCGTCGGCCTCGGTGAAGAAAGCCTTCACCGACTATTTCGTGGAGCTGCATCGCCAGTGTCCCGCCATGACCATTGTCATCACGGCCGGCAACCACGATTCGGCTTCGCGTCTCGAAGCCGACAGCGCCGTGTGGGACCTGGCCGGTATACGCATCGTGGGTATGCCGCCCTCGGCCGACAGGCAGGAGCATGCCGCCGACTGGCAGGAGCATTACATCGTCAGACTCACCACGGGCTACGTGGTGGCTTTGCCCTATATGACCGGCGAACGGCAGGCACTCGTGCAGTCGGTGTTAGACAAGGTGACGGCAGAAAACACCGCAGGCTTGCCGGTAGTGGTGATGGCCCACCAGGCCGTCACGGGCCTCGACGCAAGCGGCCACAACTTCGAGGTGGGCAGTCTGAAGACGCAAGACGTCAGCACCTTCGGCACTGGTTTCGACTATCTGGCCCTGGGCCACATACACAAGCCGCAGACCATAGGTCATCAGGAAGACTGCATGGAGCCGTGGGTGAGCTATCAGGCCCCCGTGGCCCGCTATGCGGGGAGTGCGCTCCACGTGAGTTGCGACGAGGCGTATCCCCACACCGTGAGTCTGGTTGAGCTGCATGGCCATGGCGGGCGGGTAGACATCCGTCAGCTACGCATCGACGAGCTCCGCCACTTCTACGTGCTGCCAGCTGACGCCTCGTCGTATGCCTCGTTCGACGAGGCCTTGGCCGCCATCAGCCTTTTTGCTGAGACCACCAGGAGCGGATACTTGCGTCTGCGCATGGATTATGCCGCCCCCATGCCGCCCAACTTCGCTCAGATGGTCTACGACCTGTTCGCCGCCTACGACGACGAGTTGCGCTACAACCCGAAGATTATCTGGACGGGCGTGCCATCCGGCAGTGTGCGCCCTGACGCCCCTCCGACTTTCGAGGTGGCCGATCTGCAACAGATGACCGACCCGATGGTGTTTGTAGAGAAGACGAAAGACCATTATGCGGGGCTTGATCTCGACGAGGTACGCACAGCCTTTGAGGCGGTGAAGGCCGAGATTCTCCTTATGGAAGAAGAGAGCCTCGGCAAGGCTGTCGGCAAACCAAAGAAAGCGGACAAGACAAACGATACACAGGCAAAATGAGAATACGACAACTGCACATTCGCAACATAGCTTCCATCGAAAAGGCCGACATCGACTTCGAACACGGACTCGACGATGCCGTCAGCGGCACCCCGGCACCCGTATTCCTGATTTCCGGCGACACGGGGGCAGGTAAGTCGGTCATCCTCGACTGCATCTCCATGGCTTTGTATATGAAGACCCCCCGCACGGCCGGGGTGGCCAACAAGCTGAGAAACAACTTCGTGAGCAGCGAGGGTGAGAGCATCGGCGTGAGCAGTATCGAGCAATATACGCGCTTAGGCATCTCTGAGAATGACGAGTGCTACAGTGAGGTGGCATTCACAGGCAACGACGGCCGGGAGTATAGTGCCCGCCTGAGGATGGGGGTGACCAGGGCAAGGCGTGGGGCCAACAAGGGGCGGCTGATGCACTGCGCTAAGCAGTGGGAGGTGAAGATTGGCGCAGCCGACTGGCAGAAGGTCGACGCCCAAAGCGGCCAGCCCATCCTCGATGCCGTGGGCCTGACCTTCGAGCAGTTCGGGCGCATGGCCATGCTGGCGCAAGGCCAGTTTGCGGCGTTTCTCACGGGCGACAAGAAAGAGCGTGAGTCTATCTTGGAGCAGCTGACCAACACGTCGCACTTCTCAAAATACGGCGAGGCTATCACGCGGCTCTATCAGAAAGCCAAAGGCGCACGCGCGACGGCACTCGCCGCCTACACTGCCGAGAAGGGGCACGTGCTGGAGCAGGGGGCGGTCGACGAACTCCGTCGCCAGCTGGAGCACCTGAAGGACGAGAAGGGCAAACTGACAGCAAGGAAGACCCTCTGCCATCGGCGCCTGGATATGGTGAAGGCCATAGAGAAAGCCGACAAGGACCAGGCTGAAGCCGAGGCTGCGCGGCAGTCGCTTGTGGCGCAGATGGATACCGACACCTTCAAGCAGCAGCGCCAGCTCATAGCCGACTGGGACGCCACGGTGGAGCAACGCCAGATGCTCGCCCGCCTGCACGAGGCCCGTAAGGGCAGCGCAGAGGCCCGGGCCGCTCTCCTGCAGGCCCGCAGCCGGTTTGTGCTACTCTCGGCCGACCTTGAGGCGCGGCATCAGGGCGCTCAGGCGCTGGCTGCGCAGAACGCCGCAAAGGCTGAGTGGCTGCAGGCAAATGCCGGTCGCGACTCCCTCTATACCCATGTAGAGGATACGTGCACGCGGCTCAACCGTGTTGTCGGCACGCAAAGCGAGTTGCAGACGTCGGGGATTCGGCTGGAGCAGCTCACCGCAGGCATAGCAGAGCTTGACAAAGCCGTGGCTGCCGCCGATGCAGCCATGAAGGATGCCGAGGCTCAGGAGAAAGCCAAGCAGCAGGCAATAGATAAGCTCACGAAGCAGCGGCAGCAGTTGGAGCCGCAGGAGACCAACCGCGCCATTGCGGTGGCCGTCGACAGAAGAAATGCGCTTGAACGCCTGCAGAATGAGATGCGCGAGTACGAGAAGGCCGTGGCAGAAGTCCAGACCATGACCGACGGCCTCGCTGCCGACCGACACTTGCTGGAGGAGCTGCGCCTGGCGAAGCAGACTGCCGATGCCGCCTATGGGATGGCACGGCAGAAGGCCGACGACGCTCAGGGGCGGCTCGCCACCATGAACATGAGTGTCAGCGACACGCTCGTAGCCCTGCGACGTCGCATGCACCAGGAGCACACGTCTACATGTCCACTCTGCGGACAGTCCGTCGGCAAGCTGCATCTTGAAGAGGAGTTCAAAGACATCCTCTCGCCGTTGGAGCAAGAGAAGGCTGTTGCCATGCAGGCACTTGAGACCGCCGACCACACCAGGCAGCAGGCCGACCGCAAGTATGCCAGCTTGAGCGCAAAGACTGACGACAAGCAGCGGCAGCTTGAGCAGCGCCGGCACGCCAACGGGCAGGCACTGCAGCGCATGCAGTCGGTGGCGGCCCGGTTAGGGCTGAATACCGACACAGTCTGGACTGGGCAGCTCGCCGAGGCGTTGGAGAAAGTGAGTAGCCGGCTGCAGCAGCTCTACGAGCGTCAGAAGGAAGCCGACGCGCTGCAGAGTCGTATCGACCTAATGGTGAGTGAGAAAGACGGTCTCAACAAGTATTATGTGAAGACTGTGGAAGCCAAGGCCGAGGCCGTGCGTGCCAGAGACTATCGCCTTGCGGACATATCTAATCTGAAACAGCGTCGGGAACAACTCACCTCGCAGCAGACGACCGACATCGCCGACCTGTCAGCCGCTCTTTCGCCGTTCTATCCTGACTGGCAGAATACGCTTCCTGGTCTCAGTCAGACGCTACGTGATGATGCCCGCCAATATATTGAGGCCAAGGTGCAGCATGAACAAATGACGCTTGAGCTGAGTCGGCAACGCGACCTCAACGGCAAACTGCTCAATGTCAAAAGCAGCGTGATAGCGCTGCAGACGGAGTGGGAGGGCCTGCCTGTGGATGCCGCCACAGCCGACAGCACCGACATCGACGGCGAATGGACACGCCTCTATGGCCTTGTGGCCTCGCTCACTGCCACTCTGGCGAAGGCCGATGCCATCGTCAGCACCGTAGGCTCTCAGCTCGACGCCTATTATGCGCAGACACAAAGCAGCGAGTCCTGTCTCTGTAGCATCGAGGCCCGGCGCAGCCAGCTCGAGGCGGCGCGCCTCCGTGTGGGGGCGGCAGAGCGCGACCTCAAGTCGCGCACCGATGCCATCACTTTTGCCGGGCGAGGCCGGGCTGAGGCCATGGCTGCGCTGGGTGTGGCCACGGCAGCCGATGTGCCGCTGAGGAGCGAGCTGGAGAAAGAGCTCGGCGAGACCGACGGGCTGTTGGAAGACATCACCAAGAAAATGGGCGACCTGGGCGGACAGTTGCAGGCAGACCTCGACAACAAGGCTAAGTTCCGGCAGGCTGAAGAGCGGCTGGATGAGGCGCAACAGGTGTTCGCCCGATGGGACAAGCTGAACAGCATCTTCGGCGGCACCCGTTTTCGCACGCTTGTGCAGACATACATCCTGCGCCCGCTGCTGCAGAATGCCAACATCTATCTGAAGAAAATCACCGACCGCTACACCCTCACGTGCAGCGACGACAACGACCAGCTCGCCGTCATGGTGCTCGATGCTTACCACCGCTATGAGGTGCGCAGCGCCACCGTGCTGTCGGGGGGCGAGCGCTTCATGATTTCGCTGGCTCTGTCGCTGGCCCTGTCGTCGCTCAACCGCCCAGACATGAACGTCAACATATTATTCATCGACGAAGGCTTCGGCACACTCGACGAGCGAAGCCTCGACTCGGTCATGTCGACCCTCGAGAAGCTGCAGGAGATAGCCGGACAGGGCGGCCGCCGGGTGGGTATCATCTCCCATCGCGAGGAACTTGCTGAGCGCATACCCGTGCAGATTAGGGTGGTGAAGCGTGGCGAGGGCCGCAGCGTCGTAGAGTGCAGACATAGCGCATGGAGCAGCGAAGAACATACATAGCCATCGACCTGAAGTCGTTTTATGCTTCGGTGGAGTGCGTGGACAGGGGCCTCGACCCGCTGACCACCAATCTTGTCGTGGCCGACGTCAGCCGCACGGAGAAGACCATCTGTCTGGCCGTGTCGCCCTCGCTGAAGGCCTACGGCATTGCCGGGCGGGCCCGTTTGTTCGAGGTGGTGCAGAAGGTGCGTGAAGTCAATGGCGAGCGTCGGCGAAAGGCCGGCTGTCGCATGGCGGGAAAGTCGTGGAACGACCTGGAGCTGAAAGCCCGTCCCGACCTTGAGCTCGACTATCTGGCTACACCGCCGCGCATGGCCCACTATATAGAGGTGAGTACGAAGGTCTACGAGACTTACCTGAAGTATATCGCACCCGAGGACATCCACGTCTATAGCATCGACGAGGTGTTTATGGACGTGACAGCCTATCTGGAAAGCTATCGGATGACCCCTCATGAGCTGGCCATGACCATGATTCGCGACGTGCTCCGCACGACAGGCATCACCGCCACCGCCGGCATCGGCACCAACCTCTATCTGGCCAAGGTGGCCATGGACATTGAGGCTAAGCACATACCGGCCGACAAAGACGGCGTGCGCATAGCTGAGCTCGACGAGATGACTTATCGTCAGAAGCTATGGGACTTCCGTCCGCTGACGAAGTTCTGGCGAGTGGGGCGGGGCATTGCCGACAAGCTTGCCTTGTATGGCATCGACACGATGGGCAAGCTCGCCCGTCTCTCGGAGCACGATGAGGAACTGCTCTACCGCCTGTTCGGCGTAAACGCAGAGCTGCTCATCGACCATGCGTGGGGATGGGAACCGTGCACGATGGACCTTGTGAAACAATATCGGCCGGCATCGAGCTCGCTCAGCAGCGGACAGGTGCTGCAGTGTGCCTACACGTGGCAGAAAGCCCGTGTGGTGGCACTGGAGATGGCCGATGCCGTCAGCCTCGACCTTGTGGCCAAGCGCCTCGTCGCCGACCAGCTGGTGCTCACCGTGGGCTACGACGTAGAAAGCCTGACCGACCCGCTGATACGCGAGCAATACCATGGCGAGGTGAAGACCGACTGGTATGGACGTCAGGTGCCACGGCATGCCCATGGCACCATCAGCCTTCCCCTGCCCACCTCGTCGTCGAGGCTCATCACCGATGCCGTGGCCGAGCTTTTCGACCGTATCGTCGACCGCGACCTGCTCGTGCGCAGGCTCAACCTGACCACCAACCACGTGGTGAGCGAGACTGACGTTGCCCGCCAGCATCAACCCCTGCAGCTCGACCTCTTCACCGACTATGAGGCCTTGGAGCGCCAGCGCCGTCGGCTGCAGGCTGCCCTCAGCAAGGAGCGCCGGCTGCAGGAGGCACAACTGGCCATCAAGCAGCGTTTCGGCAAGAATGCTATTCTGAAGGGACTGAACTTCGAAGAGGGAGCCACGGCCAGGGAGCGCAACATGCAGATAGGTGGCCATAAGGCATAGGAAAAAAATAAAACGTGAAAAATGGGAGACTACGACGACATCATACACCATCGCCACCACGTGTCAAAGCGCCATCCGCAGATGCCGCTGTCGGCACGCGCAGCCCAGTTTGCGCCGTTTGCAGCCCTTACCGGCTACGATGCCGCTATCGGCGAGGCTGCCCGGCTGACCGATAGGCAGGTAGAGCTGGGCGACTACGACAAAGAGCGCCTCAACCGGCAGGTGACCTCGCTGATGCAGCACATAGACAAACAGCCCGCTGTCACGCTCGTCTACTTCGAGCCAGACGCGCGAAAAGACGGCGGGACTTATAAAGTGCTCAACGGCACGCTGAAGCAGATAGACGAGACCGCCCGCCAGCTGCTGCTGGCCGATGGCACGTGCATCCCGTTTGCGCGTCTCATCGACATCTCGTTGAATGAAGAGAGGTAATGAGAAATCAAACCACAAGGGCGTAGAGCATGAAGAGCCAGTGGGCCACCAGGGCAGCCGCCAGGCCGCCGATGGTGTGCGACAAGATAGCCTTCGATGTCTGCTCGCGGTAGCCCAGAGAGTCGAGCATGGCGGTGTGAGTGCTCAGGAAGCCGCTCCAGCACATGCCGATGGCCGTGAACACGGCGATGGCGTTGCCGTCAATCCATCCCTGCTCGGCGAAGCCGGGCACCAGGCTGAGCGCTGCACCCACGGCACCGAGGGCGGTGATGGGGAAGGCTATCTGGTGAGGATCGCTGAAGCCGAAGAGCCACTGGAACACAAAGTCGATTTTTGAAGCCAGCCAAGGCAGCAGCTCTATGCCCTCGTAGGCACTGCCGCTATAGCCGTTGGCACCGGGACCGAAGGTGAGAATCATGACCAGCGTGGAGATGATGAGCACGCCTGGGATGATGGCAATACCCACATCGACACCCGTGCGGCCGCCGTCGAGCAGCGAGTTGAGAATACGGATGAAGAGCGTCTTCTCCTCCTCCTTCACCTCAGCCTCCTGCTGCTCCACCTCGGTCAGCTCCACCGCATTCTCGGTGGCAAACTCAGGATGAGCCTTGATGAGCAGATGCTGCATGGTGCGGGTAGAGACGATGCACCCCACAAAGGCACCCAGCAGGCCGATGAGCGGGGCTACGAAGAAGCCCTGGCCTATCATGTAGATGATGACGATGAGGCCCATGCCGAAGGCCGTGCCGAAGTTGGTGAGCGATATGTACTGGTACTTCTTGAAGTAGCGTGCAAAGCGCTTGTCCTGCGACAACGAGATGATGGCGGGGTTGTCACTCAGGAACGTCATCACAGCTCCCAGCGAAGCCACGCCCGGCAGGTGAAACAGCGGGCGCATGAGCGGGCGGAGCACCAGCTCGAGCATGCTGACCACGCCGAACTCCACGAACAGGCGGCCTATGGCGCCAGTGATGACGCAGATGCCCATCAGGTAGAAGCACGTGTTGAGCAGCAGGTCGTGGGCCGTCTTCATGATGGTGTTGAGCATATTGGCTGCCCCCATCTGCCAGCCGATGCCCGTGAACAGAACGAGAATGATTGTCAGGCAGATGATGCCCGAGCGAACCGATTTTGTTTCTACTTTCATCACAACAAATAATTATGAACTAAAAAAACTATGAACTAAAGCACGTGTATGCGCCATGTCAGGCCTATGTCGACGAGCGATTGCTTGTCGAGCATCACGGCATCAGGATTGCTGTTGGTGCCGAATGAGTAGCAGTAGTTGGCATGCACGCGCACGCGGTTGTCGCCCAAGGGGAAATATTCCACGCCGCCTCCCAGGCGCGTCATCTCAGTGCCAGGCTTCACGGTCAGGTCGGCCGCATTGTCGGTGCGGTTGACGTCGTAGGTGGCCTTGGCAAATAGCTTCAGTTTGTCAGAGGGCTGGAAGTTGAGCTGTCCCATCACCGAGCAGTCGCGCAGGAAGAACGTCTGATGGTCAGAGGCACGGTTCATATAGTCGAGCTCCAAGCTCACCTTGCGCGAAAAGCGGAACTCGTTGCCAAGGGCGATATAGCTGATGTAGTGGCCCTTCTGCCACTCCACCATGTTGAGTGACCACTTCGAGCCCCACAGTCCGTGCTGGCCGTACCACATCAGGTTGTAGGAGTAGAGGTCAACGTCTTTCGTCACGTCGAACTGGCGGTTGGGGCTCTCGCAAATCTGAAAGCGCAGCTGGTCGGCCTTGGTGGGGCGGAAGGCAGCGCTCACACCCCATGCGTAGCAGGGAGTCTGATTCCAGAACTCGGAGCAGAAGTAGAGGTTGATGGGGGCGTAGTCGTACTCCCAGCCGCCGATGTCGATGACCTGCTTACCGGCTGAGAGCGTCCATGCGTCGGCCGGTTTATAGTCTACGTAGAACCAGTCGGTGGCATTGAAGAAGCCGGCGTCGAGCGATGCCTTGTTGAAGCGCTGCCGGTAGCTGTAGGATATCTGGTCGGTGATATGTCCGCTCATCAGCAGATTGAGATATTTGCCTTCAAACCCGCTCACGTCGTCGCGGCCATGGCCGTCTACATAGTCACGCTGGTAGTCGCCGCGGGCCTCCAGGGTCATCTGTTCCACAACCTTGTTCTGCGCCGTAGCCATTGTTGCCGATCCCATCAGCAATAGTGTCAGATATGCTAATTTCATAGTAGTATGTAAGATTTCGGGCGCAAAGGTAATATTTTTCCATGAAAAGGAAACGTTAGCGACTCTTAATAAAACAAAAAAACTGAAGATTAATTTTTGCATCGCTCAACTAACCTTCCTGTTTTTTTGGCTGTATCGGTGAAAAGTTGTACCTTTGCACGCAGTTTATGAAAAATAAAATGCAACGATTATGCTTACACTGAAACTCATTACCGAGGAGACCGAGCGAGTGATTCGCGGTCTGGAGAAAAAACACTTCAAGGGAGCCCGAGAGGCCGTCGGGCAGGTGATAGCCATCGACAAGCAGCGTCGCGAAGCCCAGCAGCAGCTGGACCAGAATCTGAGCGAGGCAAAGAAGATGGCAGCCCAGATTGGAGCGCTGATGAAGCAGGGCCAGAAGGCCGAGGCCGATGCCGTGAAAGAACGCGTGGCACAGATGAAAGAGACCAACAAACAGCTGGACGAGCAGATGACGCAGGCTCAGGAGGAGATGACGCGGCTGCTCTGCCAGATTCCGAATATTCCCTACGACGAGGTGCCTGAAGGAGCCCATGCCGAGGATAACCACGTGGTGAAAAGCAATCTCAAAGAGTGTACTTCTGCCGACACTGTAGGCAACTGGAGTGTGAATCCCTCTCTGGGCATTGACAATCCCCTGCCACACTGGGAGCTGGCCAAGAAATATAACCTTATCGACTTCGACCTGGGCGTGAAGATTACCGGCGCCGGTTTCCCCGTATATATAGGTAAAGGTGCACAGCTGCAACGTGCACTCATCAATTTCTTCCTCGACGAGGCACGCCGTGCAGGCTACACCGAGATAATGCCGCCGACAGTGGTGAATGCTGCCTCGGGCTACGGCACCGGCCAGCTGCCCGACAAGGAAGGCCAGATGTATCATGCCGAGGTGGACGATTTCTACCTGATTCCTACGGCCGAGGTGCCCGTGACCAACATCTACCGCGACGTCATCCTCGACGAGAAGCAGCTGCCCATCAAGAACTGCGCCTACACGCAGTGCTTCCGCCGCGAGGCCGGCTCTTACGGCAAGGACGTGCGCGGTCTGAACCGCCTGCATGAATTCTCGAAGATTGAGATTGTGCGCATCGACACACCGGAGCACTCGAAGGAGAGCCACAAAGAGATGCTGGCCCACGTGGAAGGGCTCCTGCAGAAGTTGGAGCTGCCCTACCGCATCCTGCTGCTCTGTGGTGGCGACCAGTCGTTCACTAGCGCCATCTGCTACGATTTCGAGGTCTATTCAGAGGCTCAGGGCCGATGGCTCGAAGTGTCGTCGGTATCTAATTTCGACACCTATCAGGCCAACCGTCTGAAGTGCCGCTATCGCCCCGAGGGCAGCAAGAAGACCGAGCTCTGCCACACGCTGAACGGCTCGGCCCTGGCCCTGCCCCGCATCGTGGCCGCCCTTCTTGAGAACAACCAGACGCCCGAGGGCATCCGTATCCCGAAGGCCCTGCAGCCCTACACCGGCTTCGAACTTATCGATTAGTTTTTGCATAAGGAGATGTGGAGGAAGGGACTTATTGCTCCTTCCTCCTTTCTCTTGGATGCGAAAACTTGCCATTGAGCAAAAATCGGCTATGAATCCAGCTGCCGAAAGGTGGCAACTCACGCCGGACATGCCTTTTAGGAGGCAGTGAAGGTGTGGGCTTAATGGTACAGCGTCTTACAACGCTTTGTTTTTGGTTTCTTTGAACCTGGGAAATTAAAAAAACGCAAATCAAGAACATAGCAGAGAAGGCGTTGTGGCGTGGTATGGTATATTGCTCCGTCGGTGTGCGCTGAGGCATGTGTTGCCT
>JAGBJJ010000043.1 GCA_017934525.1 Prevotella sp. | reverse complement strand
TCCGGCCATTATTTTCTCTTGACAGGTGCCTAAAGCAACTCTCGGTAGAGGTCGGCAAAGCGCTGAGCAGCCCCCGTATTGGCGAAGCGGGCCACATACTGTTGACTGAGCTCAATGCGGCGCTGCCGCCCGGGGGCGCCGTGGAGCACCTTGGCGATGGCCGCAGCCATGGCAGGCGCATCGTCGGGCGACACGTAGAGGCAGTCGGGGCCACCGGCCTCCTCCAGACACGACCCCGTGCAGGCCACTACGGGCAGTCCCATGCGTATGGCCTCGATGACGGGTATGCCGAACCCTTCGTAGCGCGAGGGATAGACAAAGACGTCGGCCATGGCATAGAGTGCAGGCAGGTCGTCGTTGCCCACGTCATGAAGCATCACCACCCTGGAGTAGAGCCGCTCGCGGTCGATGTACTGCTGCACCCGCTCAGAATAGTCGGTGGCGCGCCCCACGAGCACCAGCGAGACGTCGTCGGGCAGATAGTGGAGCGCCTCTACGGCCAGCAGCGCATTCTTGCGCTCTTCGATGGTGCCCACCGAGAGCACGTAGCGGTCGGGCAGGTCATAGCGGTCGCGCACCTGCCACAGGACCTTCGGCTCTGGCACGCCGCTGAAGCGGGGTGCACAGCTCTGGTAGATCAGGTCGACCCTCGACTTGTCTATCCTGCCCAGCTCGCAGATGTCGCGCCGCGTACACTCGCTGATGGCCACGATGCGGTCGGCCTCGCGCAGCGCCTGGAAGAACTTCTTCCGGTAGATGCCCGCGTCGACCTTGCTGTAGTATTCAGGATGGCGCATAAAGATGAGGTCGTGGATGGTGACCACCGACGGTATGCCTGCACGGCTGATGCCCTTAGGCAACTCGCCCGACAGGCCGTGGTAGACCTGCACGCCATCGGCCACCAGCTGCCTCACCATGCCCTTCGAGCGCCAGAGAGCCTTGCCTATGGCCGTCTTGTGGCGGCGGGGAAAGCAGAAGCTGACGCCCTCGCGCCTCAAAACCTGCGAGCGCAGCTCTATGCGCCCCTCGTCGGGCGCATAGAGCCGCAGCTCCATATCGTCGAGCCGTGCCAAGTCGTTCACCAGTGTGCGCCCATAGCTTCCTAAGCCCGTAGCATTGCGCACAATACGCTTTGCATCGAATCCAATTATCATGCGTTATTTTCAATTTGACTGCAAAGGTACAAAATAATTCCTAAATCTTAATTCGTTATTCATAATTATTTCGTACCTTTGCAGTCAAATTCAGTAAATCATGCAAAAAGAATTTAATTACCTTGACAGAAACGAGTTCAACTTCGAACCGAGCCAGAAAGTAATTGATGCTATCAAGCACTTCAACCCGAAAGATCTATGCTTCTACACACGCATCTACGACCAAGGCAAGAAGAGCGTCGTATCCGTCCGTCTGAGCGAGATCTACGGTGTGCCCGAGGAGCAAGTGCTGCTGGGCTACGGCGGCGAAGACATACTGAAGAATGCCATCCACTACTTCCTGATGGACGGCTCCAACAAGACGATACTCATACCTGAGTTTTCATGGTGGTACTACAACAGGGTGGCCAGCGAATGCGGAGGCAACTTCGAGATGTATCCGCTGCACGAACAGGACGACACGTTCGCCTACAACGTCGGCGAAGTCATCGACTATGCCAACCGCGTGCACCCCCGCATGCTGCTGCTGGCTTCGCCCAACAACCCGACGGGCAACAGCCTCACGCCGGAGGAGATAGGACGCATCATGGAGAACATACCTGCCGACACCATCGTGCTCGTCGACGAGGCTTACGCCAGCTTCATCACCAGCGACACCGACTATATCGCGCCGCTGGTCAACCGCTACAGCAACCTCATCATCTCGCGCACGCTCTCCAAGTTCTACGGACTGCCCGGGCTGCGCTGCGGCTTCGGCTTCATCGGCCAAGGCCACGACCAGTTCGTCAGCTACATCAACAAGTATCTGGGCTTCAACCGCTTCTCGGAAGCCGTAGCCCTGGCCGCCCTCGACAGCGACGACCACTACCGCCGCGTGGCCGACGACATGGAGTGGGGCCGCCAGCTCTATAAGCGCGAGCTGGGCTCGCTGCCTGGCTTCAAGGTGTACAAGTCGGTGGCCAACTTCATCCTCATCAAGTATCCGCTCGACATCAAGGAGGCGCTGCAGAAGGCCCTGGCCGAAGAGAACTACAAGATCAAGTTCATGAGCGACAAGGGGCTGGAGTCGTGTCTGCGCATCACGCTCGGGCGCAAAGAGCAGACGCAGACGGTGTGCGACACCATCCTGAGGGTGCTGGCCAGATGATGCCATCACCCTACATAGAGATAACGTCCCCCCCAGAAAAAAAGAAACACAAGCAATGATAGGAGTGATTCTTGCTGCCGGAATGGCTAAAAGGCTGCGGCCGCTGACCGACGAGAAGCCGAAGTGCCTGCTGACCGTGGGCCGCCGCACCCTGCTGCAGCGCACCGTCGACGCGCTGCTGGCTGCGGGCATCGGCGAGCTGGTGGTCGTCACGGGCTATCGCGAAGCCATGATACGCACCTTTCTCACCACCCACTACCCCACCCTGCCCATCCACTTCATCGACAACCCCGACTTCGAGCACAACAACAACATCTTCTCGCTCTGGCTCGCCGGACAGGTAGTGCGCGGCAAGGAGTTTCTGCTCATGGACAGCGACATCCTCTGCGACCCCGCCACCGTGATGCGCATAGCCCGGCAGGAGGGCTCGGCACTGGCGCTGAACCGCCACGAGCTGGGCGACGAGGAGATGAAGGTGGTGGTAGATGCCGAAGGCCACATCACCGAGATCAGCAAGACGTGCCGCATAGAGGACGCCGCCGGCGAATCGGTGGGTATAGAGAAGATGTCGGCCAGCTATTCCGACGCCCTCTTCCGCGAACTCGATGTGATGATTGAAGACGAAGGCCTCGTCGACATCTTCTATGAACGGGCCTTCGAGCGGCTCATTGCCAAGGGGGAGACCTTCCGCGTGGTTGACACCACCGACCTTTTCTCCTACGAGCTTGACACGCCCGAAGACTACCAGCGGGCTCAAGAATTATGGCCAACTACGATGTAAACCTGCTCCACCGGCGCATCCTGCGCATCCTCCTGGCCGTAAGCGACTGCTGCCAGAAGCATCAGCTGCGCTACTATATCTGGGCCGGCACGATGATCGGCGCCGTCAGGCACCACGGCTTTATCCCCTGGGACGACGACATAGACATTGCCATGCCACGCCCTGACTACGAGCAGCTCATAGCCCATGCCAGCGAATGGCTGCCCAAGCCCTTCGAGTTTGTCTGCGCAGAAAACGACGCCCGCTACCCCCTGCCCTTCGGCAAGGTGCAAGATGCCTCCACGACGCTCGTGGAGCGCCAGCACCTCTTCTACCTTGGCGGCATCTACATCGACGTGTTTCCCATCGACGGAGCCCCGGCCGGAGCCCTGCGGCGCAAGTGCCACTTTGCTCACTACGAATACCTGAAGCGCGTGCTCTATCTGCTCCACCGCGACCCCTACAGACATGGCCACGGGCCTTCATCATGGGTGCCCCTGCTGTGCCGCAAGACTTACTCTCTGGAAAAAGCCCAGCAGAAGATACGCCGCCTGCTGCTGAAGTACAGCTACGCACAGTCGCCGCTCGTAGCCGACTACGACGACGGGCTCCGCGGCGCCATGCCAAAAAGCGTGCTCGGCACACCCACTCCCTACGACTTTGAAGGCGAGAAAGTGCTCGGCGTGGAGCAGTACGACACCTACCTCTCACGCAAATACGGCGACTACATGACCGTACCCGACGGCGACCACCAGCGGCAGCACAACTTCCATGTGCTGCACTTCGACCGCCCCTACCGTGACTACCGGGCCTGACAACAGAGGAAAGAGATCTTCACTTCATCTGCCCAGACATGAAAGTAATCATTGACCCATCGTTTCGTTCGCAGGCCGACTATATCAGCCAGATTCCCGCCATGCTACAGCGTGGCGAGGGCGAGCTGGTCTATGAGGGGCGCAACCGCGTGGCACGCTTCCGCTACGACGGGCTGTCGCTGATGGCGAAGCAATTCAAGCGTGTCAACTTCACGCAGCAGATAGTCTATACCTTCTGGCGGCAGGCGAAAGCAGAGCGGGCCTATCTGTTTGCCGAAACCTTCCGCCAGCGAGGCATAGCCACGCCACAGCGGGTGGCCTATATGGAGCAGCGCCGAGGTGGCCTGTTCGCGGTGGGCTATTTCGTGAGCATTGAGGCAGAGGGCAAGGAGACCCATCTGCTGCTGCGCGAGGTGAAGGACTTCAGCCACACGCTGGCCGATGCCGTTGCCCGCCAGGTCGTGATGATGCACAGCCGCGGCATTCTCCACGGCGACCTGAACCTGTCGAACTTCCTGTGCACGGAAGCTCATGACGGCTACCGCTTCACCATGATCGACATCAACCGCTCGCACTTCACCGAGGGCTGGCCCACCGACGAGCAGTGCCTGAAGAACCTGGTGCGCCTGACACATCGCCGCGACCTCTACGAATACCTGCTGCGCAGTTATGCCCGCCAGCGAGGCTGGAGCGAAGAGGCTACCGCCAGGCGGGCCCTGCACCTGTTAGACCAATTTGAGAATAAACGATTCAGACTGTAAACTGACCACATGAATACCTATAACACACGAGACATACAACAACACACACTGCCAATCTTGCTGACGGTCGACAAAATACTCCGCGAACATCAACTCAACTACTACATCTCTGACGGCACCATGCTGGGAGCTGTCAGGCATGGAGGATTCATCCCTTGGGACGACGATGTAGACATAGCCATGCCACGCCCTGACTACGAGCAGCTCGTAGCCCACGGCAGTGAATGGCTGCCCAAGCCTTTAGAAATGGTGTGTGTGGAAAAAGACGCCCGCCAGGCCTGCACGTTCATGAAAATCATCGACGGCAGCACAACGCTCATCGAGCGATGGAGCTACAACCAGCTGGGCGGCATCTACATCGACGTGTTTCCCATCGACGGTGTGTCTGACTGGAAATGGAAGCGTAAGTTGCGGTTCCGCCTCTATCGCATACTGAACCGCATGACATATCTGCGCAACCGCGACCCATACAAGCGGGGCCACGGCTGCTCCTCGTGGGTGCCCCGACTGCTGCAAGCCACCATCAGCAATGCCAAGCTTCATCAATGGATGAAGAGCGTGCAGACCGCACGCAGTTTCAACTCGGCAGCTCTGATAGCCGACTACGACAGCGGGGAGCGAAGCGTGGTGAAAAAGAGTGTGTTCGGCAAGCCTCGGCCCATCATGTTCGAAGGTCACGAGCTGTTAGGCGTTGAGCATCCGCAAGAATACCTGACGCACCTCTACGGCGACTACATGCAGTTGCCTCCTGAAGAGAAGCGCCGCGTACACGGGTTCGACTATGTCGATCTGGAGCATTCGTACCACGACTACCACGACACGCGCCAGTTTAAGTGAGCGGCGGCAATCCCAGCAGCTGCCTGTAGAGCGCCAGATACTGCTCGGTGTAGCGACGGTAGCTGAACTGCTGTGAGTAGCGGCAGGCTGCTTTGGCCGCCTCGCCGCCGCGCTGCCATGCTGCCAGTCCCTGCCTCACTACCTGTGCCATGGCCTCCGGCTCATAGCTGTCCCAGAAGGAGGCATGAACGGAGCAGACCTCCGGCAGACAGCTGTAGCGCGACGAGAATACTTTGGTGCCAAAGCGCATGGCTTCCAGCACCGGGATGCCAAAGCCCTCGAGCATGCTGGGGAACAAGAATGCCTGAGCATGGGCATAGAGCCAGCACTTCTCTTCCTCGCTGATTTTCCCTGGCAGCAGAATGCGGTGGCGGTCAGCGGGGGCTATCAGCTTCATGATGTCGTCGTAGTAGTCCCAATGGTGGTCGCCGCAAATATAAAGCTTATAGTCAGGAAAATGCTTCATCATGGGGACCAGGACGTGAAAGTTTTTCTTGCGGCGCACCTGCCCGATGGTGAAAAAGAATTTCTCATCGTCGGCAGCGACAAAAGCCGGACGCCGCTGCTCGGCTCGCTCAACATCATTTATGCCATTGTAAATAACTGCCGGCTTCTGCTCAATTCCGCTGATGTTATTCATGACGTCTGTCTGCACGTACTGCGAGATGACCGTCAAGTAATCAGCCCGCCTGATATGCCGCTGCTTCAGTATCTTGTGCTTCCAAAGATGAATGCCGTGCTTCTCGTGCAGATAGTTCAGGTCGTGCACCGTCAGCAGCTTGATGGCATGCCCGCCATGAGGCAGATAGCCCGACTGCTGATCGGTGATGTGCCACAGGTCGCAGCGCTCTTGGAAGACGGCCGCCTCCCTCCTGAAATGCTCGCAGGCGATATAATCAATATGACTGCCAAACTCTCCTCTGTGCTTCTCTGGCAAAATAAAGGCAAAGCGGATGTCGGGCTGTACTTCTGCCGACAACAGAGGAGCGTAGTGGCGTGCTATCTCTCCAAAGCCGCACATGGCGTCATAGTTGGAGAAATCAACTACTATTGTTTTCGTATTATCCATTGTATGACGGTATTATATGCTGACAAAAAGCCTTCAGTTCTCTCCATACGTACTCCACGGTGATGAGCCCATACTGAGCTTCATAGCTCAACCGCTGGGCATTGGGATCGATGTCGGTGGCACAGATGCCGCG
>JAGBJJ010000042.1 GCA_017934525.1 Prevotella sp. | reverse complement strand
TCCTTCGGAAACTTGTTGTAGGGCAGAATCTCGCAGAAGGTGTCCAGTTCGCGGACCCGACGGCCGATGAGCTGCGTGGTCTGTGAACCGAAATCAAGAATAATAATCTTCTGTTGCATAATATATTAATAATGTATATTTTGGCGTTCACTCCTTTCTCCCCAAAAATTCCTCGGCCTGCGCCAAGGTGTCGGTCTTGCCGACGTCGAGGAGCTGCAGGTCGGGTTTCAGACAGCCCACGATGCGCGAGCGATGGCAGACGCTGAGATAGAAATCGATGATGCTGAAGCGGTCGGGGAAACGGTCCATGAGGGGGAACAAGCGGGGCGAGAAGGAATGGATGCCTGAGAAGGCAAACTCGTTGAACGGCTCGCCATGCTGCGAGAGGCCTGTCAGCCTGACGTATTCGTAAGGACTCTTCACCTCGCCCGTCTCCACGTTGCGCCAACCCATAAGGCGCATGGCGTTGTCGAAGAGCAGGTGGCGCTTGCTACTACGCCGGCTCACCAGCAGCACAGCATCCTCATCGGGCTCGTGCTGGCGTGCAAACCAGTCGAGGTCTACGTTGCTCAGTATGTCGACATTGTGAATCAGCAGCGGGCTCTCGTCGTCAAACAGCGACCGTGCATGCTTGATGCCGCCGCCCGTTTCGAGCAGCAGCTCGCGCTCGTCGCTGATGCGCACGTCGAGGCCAAAATCGTTCACTTGCAGATAGCTGATGATTTGGTCAGCAAAGTGATGCACATTGACCACCACCCGCTCGTAGCCGGCAGCACTGAGCTTCGACATGACGTGCCACAACAAGGGCTTGCCACCCACGCGCACCAGCGCCTTGGGCATAGTGTCGGTAAGCGGCCGCAGCCGGGTGCCGAGTCCTGCTGCAAATATCATCGCTTGTTTCATGCTGCAAAATTAGCAAAAAAATTCCATTCTGCCATCCCTTTTCACATATTATTTCCATTAAAAACGAAAAATGTCTTTGCCGATTCGGGGAAAAAACGTAACTTTGCGACCTCATCAAACGTAAAACGAAGCAAAGAAGAATCATGGACATAGCCATCTACACCCTCACCTCGGAGCTGCACGACGCCGCAAGCGTGGAAGCCCTGACCAACAAGTTTCTCGCATCGATAGACATAGCATGCGACTTACGCGGCAGCGACTTCGCCGACTTCGGCCGCCACGACCTGAGTCTCATCTATGTGCGCACGGGCGGCACGGAGGCCATCTTCAGACGGCTGTTGCCGCAACTGCAAACACAGTGTACTAAATTCTACCTGCTGGCATCGGGGCAGAGCAACTCGCTGGCTGCCTCGATGGAGATTCTGTCGTACCTCAGGCAACAGCGACTGCAGGGCGAGATTCTGCACGGCACGCCCGACTACGTGAGGCGACGCATCACCACACTGGCACGCGCAGGACAGGCACGCCGCTGGCTGCGAGGCCGCAGGCTGGGCGTCATCGGGCGACCGTCTGACTGGCTCATTGCAAGCACCTATGGCGCTGACCAACTGAGGCAGCGCCTTGGCATAGAACTGGTGGAACTGCCCATTGAGGAACTGACGGCACTGCCGCCGAAGACTGGACTCGAGGGGGCCATGAGCATCTACGAGGCGCTGAAGGCGATGGGTGCCAAGGAGAGGCTCGACGGCTTCACCCTGCGCTGCTTCGACCTGCTGACGACGGTGCGCAACACGGGTTGTCTGGCCCTGGCACGCCTCAATGCCGAGGGCATGGTGGCCGGTTGCGAGGGCGACGTGCCGGCCATGCTGTCAATGCTGCTGACACGCGCGCTGACCGGCAGCAGTGGCTTCCAGTCGAACCCTGCCTGCATCGACCCCGACGCGGGAATGATGACGCTAGCCCACTGTACCATTCCGCTCGACATGGTGGAGCGCTATGAGCTGGACACCCACTTCGAGTCGGGGCTGGGCATCGGCATACGCGGCTACATGAGACCCGGACCGGTGACCATCTTCAAGGTCGCGGGCGACCTGAGCCGGTGGTTTGCTGCCGAGGGACAGCTGCTCAGATGTGAGCAGCGGCCCGACCTGTGCCGCACGCAGCTCGTCGTGGAGCTTGCCGACAAGGCCGATGCTGCCTACTTCCTCAGCAATCCCATCGGCAACCACCACATCGTGGTGCCGGGCCACGTGGGGCAGCTCTTCGGCGAACTGCTGTCGCAGGTATGAAGAACCGCCTTGGGATGGCAGATACGCAACCACTGTCTCCCGCAGCAACAGACACACGACGACGAATCAGACGCAGGTGTAGCCGCCGTCTACGGGCATGGCAATGCCGTTGACGTAGCTCGAGGCAGGTGAGGCCAGGAAGATGGCGGCAGAGTCGAGCTCGCCTTCGCGGCCATACCGCTCCATGGGAATGGCCCCCTTGGCATAGTTGGCAAACCACTCGGTGTCGAGCGTGTCTTTGGTGAGCGGCGTCCAGAAGTAGCCCGGGCAGATGGCGTTCACCGTGATGCCGCGCCTACCCCACTCGGCAGCCAGGCCGCGCGTCAGGTTCACCACGCCGCCCTTAGCGGCATGATAGGGCGAGCAGGGCGCAATCTTGTTGCCCACCAGCCCGTACATAGATGCAATATTGATGATACGGCCATAGCCGGCGGGTATCATGGCATGCTTGGCCACGGCACGGGCCATCTTGAACGTGCCCGTGAGGTCAATCTTCAGCTCGTTCTCAAACTGCTCGTCGGTGATGTCCTCGGCCGGAGCCACGGCTCCAGTGCCGGCATTGTTGATGAGGATGTCGATGCGACCGAAGCGCTCCATAGTCTGCTGCACCACCTGCTCTACCATCTCCGTCTGCGTGATATCGCAGCGCAGGGGCAGCACCTCCACGCCGAAGTCGCGGCGCAGGTCGGCGGCCACTTCTTCCAGTTTCTCCATGCGACGTGCGATGGGCACGATGTTGCAGCCTTGGTTGGCCAGTGCCCTGGCCATTTGTACTCCCAGTCCGCCAGAGCAGCCTGTCACGATGGCTACCTGGCCCGTCAAATCAAAGTAGTTGTTCATTGTCATACAAGATTAAATGTTTGCGCCGCAAATATAAGCATATTTTCAGAATAAACAAAGCATTCGCCGAGTTTTTGTGTTTTTATGTTATTTTTTTAACAGCAGATTGTGGCGTATGCAGAAACGCGCGCCAGGCTCTCTCACTAAACAGAACCTGGCGCGCTCTTGCGTCGAGTACAAAAACAAAGAAACTCGTTTTGCGCCCCCCCCCACGGCAGTTTGGCACGCTTCACGAACTGACGCTACTTCAGCACCTGACTGATGGACTGCTCGCGGTGGACGATACGCACCTCGATGCCATACTTGCGGTGCAGGTGCTCGCCCAGATGCTGTGCACTGTATACCGAGCGATGCTGGCCGCCGGTGCAACCAAAGCAAAACATAAGCGAGGTGAAGCCACGCTGCAGGTAGCGCTCCACATGGGCGTCGGCCAGGCGATAGACGGAATCAAGGAAGGTGAGTATCTCCCCGTCGTCCTCAAGGAAACGGATGACGGGCTCGTCGAGGCCGGTGAGCTGCTTATATGGCTCGTAGCGACCGGGGTTGTGCGTAGAGCGGCAGTCGAACACATAACCGCCGCCGTTGCCACTCTCGTCGGCGGGAATGCCTTTCCGATAGCTGAAGCTGAACACCTTGACCACCAGCGGGCCCTGCGCGTCGTACTTCGAGAAAGTGGCGGGACCGTCTTTCGGATGGGCCCTGTAGGGGTTGCGGTCGGTAGTCTTGTAGCCGTCGGCACGACTTTGCGCCACCACCTCGATATGGCGGAACTGTGGCAGACTGGTGAGCCGGCGCAGCACGTCGACAAGATAGGGGTAATGGAAAGCATCCGTCGACACCAGCTGCCGCAAACTGTCGATGGCCGGTGGGATGGAGTCGATGAAGTGCTGCTTGCGCTCAAAATAGCCACGGAAGCCATAGGCACCGAGCACCTGCAGGGTGCGGAAGAGCACAAAGAGCTGCAGCCTGCGGTCGAAATGCTCGCGCTTGGGCATCTCGATATATTGCTGGGCGGCGGCATAATATTCGTCGATAAGGTCGCGCCGCAGTCTGTCGGGATAGCGGGCCGACGCCTGCCAGAGAAACGAGGCCAGGTCGTAGTAGAACGGTCCGCGGCGCCCGCCCTGGAAGTCGATGAAGAAAGGGCTCCCTCCATTCCCTTCCGAAGGTGTCTCCGGCGATGCGGCGCCCCCGCTCTCTCCAGAGAGTGACGGGGGAAGGCTTATCATCACATTCCGCGCCTGGAAGTCTCTATACAAGAAGCTCTCGCTCTTCTCTGCCGTCAGGTCTTTAGCCATCAGACGGAAGTCGGCCTCGAGCTTCAGTTCGTGGAAGTCGAGCTCCGTGGCTTTCAGAAAGCAGTATTTGAAGTAGTTGAGATCGAAGAGCACACTGTCGATGTTGAACTCAGGCTGCGGATAGCACTGGCTGAAGTCGAGTCCACGGGCACCACGGAACTGCACGTTGGGCAGCTGGCGTATGGTCTGCCGGAGCAGCTGCTGCTCCTTCAGCGTATAGCGGCCGCCCGCCTCACGGCCGCCGCGGATGGCGTCGTAGAGCGACGTGGTGCCCAGGTCGGTCTGCAGATAACGCAGCTCGTCGGCACTGACGGCCAGCACCTGCGGCACAGGCAGCCTGCGCTGGGTAAAGTGACGTGCGAGATAGATAAACGCATGATTTTCGTCGCGGCTGGTGCCGACACATCCTATGACGCTCTGTCCCTCGGCGTCGACCATGCGAAAATAAGAACGATTGCTGCCGGCTCCCGCCAGCCGTTCTGTGGCGACGGGCTCGCTGCCCCGCCAAGTCTTATATAGCTCTATCAGCTGTTGCATTAGAAAAAACTATGAACTAAAAAACTATGAACTAAATCTTACTCCAGCGTGACAGCCATCAACCCAATGACCACATCATTTGAGAGGGTTTTCACCGTCAGGCTCTTCAACTTCTTCTTGCCGTTGAGCGGCATGCGCAGCATCTGGGCGGCACCTCCCGGGATTTCGCGCCCATAGACGCCCTCAATGCCGAGTGCGCTGCCCAGGTCGCGACTCACGATGCCCTGCCCCAGACTGATGCGATAAGGACGGGGCTCTGCTGCAGAGAAGGCCTGTCCGTCAACAAAGTAGTCTTGTTCGATGGGGCACCAGTTATCAGGATTGCGCAGGAAGAGGGAGTCGGTGCTATGGTCTCTGTAGGTGACCACCACCACGCCGTTGTCTATGCGACTCTGCATGTGGTTGGTGGTGCCGGCCATGAGCAGATAGGCTGCATGCGACTTGCCCTTGAGCGGTATGGTGACCGAGGTGGGATAATTGTCCCACAGCGAAGTGAAGACAATGTTGCGCCCCGCCTTAGGCGAACGGAAAGGCACACCGGCCACTTCAATCTCATCGCCCCGGATAAGCGAGCGGAACGCAGTGTCGTCGATGGAGGGCGTATAATCAGGATGACACCACTCGCCTACGCCCTGCAACGGCAGCTGAAGCGTGGTCACCTGCGGCCGCGGCGAGCGGTATTCGTTTTTAAAGACATCGGTCACACTGGCATTGAAACGCGCCGAGAGGTCCTGCTTGCGCATCGTCTTCTTCCATGGCAGATAATGATGCCTCACCACCGGGTCGCCAAGGCCGAGCCTGTCGGCACTGTCGCGCGTCTGCTGCGACTCGCTGGTAATGACATAGCGCGTGGGTGCCGGCACAGTTATCACCTGGTGATACTCGGCCGTGCCCTCCACTTCGCGAAACTTTCCTTCACCCAGATTCTGACGAATCACCATCTTCAGCGGCTGAGAGAAATGCTGGGTGATTTCGTAACGGTCCATATCGCCGTCGCGCGTGAATTTATATTCTATATAAGGTGTACGCAAAGAGGCCCCACCCCACTCGATGGGAAATCCCGGATGGATGATGCAACGGCCGAAGAGCGCCTCAGGCCGAACGCCGAAGAGTCCCTGTATGAGCGTGCGCGAAGAGATGCCGATGCAGTCGCCGAAATCGCGGTAGCACTCGCCCCGTGCAGCATCAAGATGACTCAGCTGGCCAAAGTTGGCGGGCGACTGCCCAAAGTACATATTGTCCATGACGTTGGCTTTCATCAGGCGAAAGCCCTCGGTGGCCCGTCCGGCCTGAAAATAGGCCAGCGCCGTGTGCATCACCTCGGCCGGTGCCACATTGTTGACGCTCCAGGCATAAGGCATCCAGTTGGTGGTGGCAATGGTCTGCAGCTTGCCCAGACCATCGGCACACACATCCAGATGCGGTATCTCACGGTCTACGTAGAGAGTGGCCCGATAAGCCTGCTCAGGCGAGCACGCCCCGCAGTCGATGGGGGTGTACACCGACCATACGCCAGCACTCTCGTGCCGGCGCTTCAGGCCCATCATGTCTATATACTCAGCCCAGTGTCCCTGACTGCCAATCCACAGACGTCGGTTCATAGCCTTCAGAATGGCCGCCGCCTCCTGCCTATAGGGTGTGGCCTCCTCGCCGATGAGCTCTGCGATGCGTGCTGCCAGCAGGTTGGCACGATAGTTATAGGCCGTGGAATGGGTGACGGCGCCACCGTTATAATAGAGGGCATCAGATGCCCAGATGCAGGCATAGGCATCGTAGAGATGGTCGCCGTCGGGGTCGAAGTTGCGCTTCTCCCACTCCAGGTGGCGCTTGATGACGGGCCACATCTGACGCATGTAGTCGAGGTCAGCATCGTACTGGAAGTGCCACAGCAGCTCGTCGATGTAGTTGAGGTTCATGTCGTAGTGGTGCATCTGGTCGTTGCGCCCAGGTGTCCGGCAGATATAGCCGTCGGAGTACATTTGCGTGCCCCACTTCTTCTCGGCACGAGCCATGCGCTGAGCAGCGTCCTGCGAGGGATGGGGCGTCGTAGGCGCCACGCCAGTCACCTGGCTCTTGGCATAGGCCGTAAAGTGCGACCGTGCCCGGTCGGGCCATCCCAGTACGTCGCCCGCATAAGCAGCACGCCAACCGGCCAGCGGCATGCGCCAGCCGATGCAGCCGTGAAGCCACGTCGTGCCGTCCCAGGCGCCGTCGGCAGCCATGACCAGGGCCCCGCCAAGGGCATTGATATAGGGGTCGGGGGTATTGAAGACGATGCGTGAAGCCATGCGGCTATTAAATCTGGTGGCGGTGCAGTAGCGCTCGAAGGCGTCGATGTCGCCCATCTTCACCACCCGATCGCCTTTCACCACGACATGGGCGAAATTGGCCGTCCACGACCCCATGCTCTCCACCAGGCCTGCATCGCCGGGAGCAGGGTCGAACGAGCGCAGGTCATCAACACCCAGGTCGCCGTTGCGCTTCAGCTTGCTGTTGACCACATCGCACACCCTTGCCTTCACTTCCAAGCCTCGGCTGTAGTGGTCGGCAATAAACTGCCAGATGCCACCCTCTTCCTCATGAAAAGCTACTACATGGATGCGCAGCACCTCAATGCCAGCCTGTTTCAGCCGACGGTCCTGCAGGATATAGTGGCGCATGCCGTTCTCATAAGATGCCCAGCAGTAGTCGGTGGAATCAAGAGGCACGCCGGCCACCTCAAACCTTACGTTTTTGACCTGCCCTTTCTTCACAATGGCAAAGATTGGGCGGTCACTGGTTTCTATGCGATAGTCAGTCGTGCCGCCATAAAGGGCCCGGGTATAGCGATTGGAGCCATTCTCGCAGATGAAAGCCTCACCGTCAGTCCAATATTGTTGTGTGCGCTCTGCACCACGCCTGTCGTCGTTGAGCGAAGCCAAGGCGCCTTTCACCGGCTGAGCATACAACTGCAAGCCCGCCAATGCCATCAAAAGCCCTGCCAGTAGCTGCCTCATGATTACTTCTTCTTTCGTTTTTCAAAATAGTCGATGATGTAGCTTTCAGCAATAGCTACTAATATCAAGATGCCCAGCGACATCCAGAAGGAGCCCGTCAAGTCGTAGATGACGAGGGCCACCGTGAAGGTCACGACCCATTTTATGATAAACTTCCAGTTCATATCAACTGCAAAGATACGTTTTTTTTTCGAAACACAGGGTGTTTTCAGCAAAAACTTATGGTATGAAGGCAAAAAAACCGGCTGTCTCACGACATCCGGTTCTCAAAAACAAACTACTTAAAAACTAATCTACTAAAACAAATCAAAAAAATATCGTTAGATTCATTGGCATTAAGCCTCACTAATCTTTCCTTTCTCGACGCAAAGATATGCAAATAAAATTTATTTCTGAAGAATTGATGTCAAAAAATCAAGTTTTTTGAATCAAAAAGTGAAGAAATGCTTCTTCTGTTGTAATTCCGACACCACTTTTTGACAACTCAAGTTTACAAAAAAAAGAAACTGGCTGCACGGCACATTGTCCGCCAGCCAGTCTCTTATTGTCGTCAGATACTCTTTACATCATGCCGCCCATGCCAGGGTTGCCCATCGGCATGGCAGGCTCCTTCTCAGGCTTATCGACGATGAGGCACTCCGTGGTGAGGAACATGCCGGCGATAGAAGCGGCATTCTCCAGAGCGACACGGGCCACCTTGGCAGGGTCGATGATACCAGCCTTGCGCAAATCCTCGTATTCACCAGTGCGGGCATTGTAGCCGAAGTCGCCCTTGCCCTCACGCACCTTCTGCACAACCACAGCGCCCTCTTCACCGGCATTGGTGACAATCTGGCGCAGCGGTTCCTCGATGGCGCGGCAAATGATGTTGACACCTGTCTGCTCATCGGCATTGTCGCCCTTCACCTCGGCCAGCACCTGCTGAGCACGGATATAGGTGGTGCCGCCACCGGCCACGACGCCTTCCTCAATGGCTGCACGGGTGGCGCACAGAGCATCGTCCACACGATCTTTCTTCTCCTTCATCTCCACCTCGCTGTTGGCACCCACGTAGAGCACTGCCACGCCGCCTGCCAGTTTGGCCAGACGCTCCTGCAGCTTCTCCTTGTCGTAAGAGCTGGTGGTGTTTTCAATCTCGGCCTTAATCTGGTTCACGCGGTCCTTGATGGCCTGTGAGTCGCCAGAGCCATTGACGATGGTGGTGTTGTCCTTCGAGACGGTCAGTTTCTCGCAAGTGCCCAGCATCTCGATGGTGGCCTGCTCCAGCTTCAGACCCTTCTCCTCGCTGATGACGGTGCCGCCCGTGAGCACGGCGATGTCCTCGAGCATAGCCTTGCGACGGTCGCCGAAGCCAGGAGCCTTCACGGCGCAAATCTTCAAGCCGCCACGCAGACGGTTGACGACGAGCGTGGTCAGTGCCTCAGAGTCGACGTCCTCGGCGATGATGAGCAACGGGCGTCCGCTCTCAGCAGCAGGCTGCAGGATGGGCAGGAACTCCTTGATGTTGGAGATTTTCTTATCGTAGATGAGGATGTAGGGATTGTCCATCACACACTCCATCTTCTCCGTGTCGGTGACGAAGTAGCTCGACAGATAGCCACGGTCGAACTGCATGCCCTCGACGACGCCGATGTGGGTGTCGCGGCTCTTCGACTCCTCGATGGTGATGACGCCATCCTTCGACACCTTGCGCATGGCCTCAGCCAGCAGTTCGCCAATCTCCTTGTCGTTGTTGGCCGAGACAGTAGCTACCTGCTCAATCTTGTCGTAGTTGTCGCCCACCTGCTCGGCGTTCTCCTTGATGTAGTCGACCACAGCCTTCACAGCCTTGTCGATACCACGCTTCAGGTCCATGGGGTTGGCACCTGCGGTGACGTTCTTCAGACCCTCGCTGACGATGGCCTGTGCCAGCAGCGTGGCGGTGGTGGTGCCGTCGCCGGCGTCGTCGCCCGTCTTCGATGCAACACTCTTGACGAGCTGTGCGCCAGTATTCTCGAAGTGGTCTTCGAGCTCAATCTCCTTAGCCACGGTCACACCGTCTTTGGTAATCTGAGGAGCACCGAACTTCTTCTCGATAACTACGTTGCGACCCTTCGGTCCGAGGGTCACCTTCACTGCGTTAGCCAACTGGTCGACGCCCTGCTTCATTATTTCGCGGGCTTCAATATTGAATTTAATTTCTTTTGCCATTGTTGATGTTTTTTTCGATATTACGTTATTACGACATTATTTTAAGCGAGCACTGCGAGCACGTCGCTCTGGCGCATGATGAGGAAATTTTCTCCCTCGAGCTCCAACTCAGTGCCGGCATACTTGCCATAGAGCACTTCGTCGCCCTCTTTCAGAATCATTTCTTCATCTTTGGTGCCCTTGCCTACGGCCTTCACAATGCCACGCAGGGGTTTTTCTTTTGCAGTGTCAGGGATAATGATGCCACCGATTTTCTCTTCAGCCGGTGCAGGCACTACCAGCACGCGGTCAGCTAATGGTTTGATGTTCATAATGCTTAATTATTACTTGTTGTTGTTTTATTGTTCTGCATGGCTTTATGCCAAAACCGTGCCAAAACGTCCGGACTGACATTTTGGCACGGTTCACATGTCGGTTTTATCTCCGCGATATCCGGTGAGGCAGTCCGCACGTCATTCGCACGGCACCGCTTCGCCGCTTAGTAGCCTGGATTCTGCCATGCAGCCTTCTGAGCATCGGTCAGGTCGCTGCCATCCTCATTTTTCAGACCGTCGATGAAGGTCTGCGGTATGGGGCGGTAGACATGGCGGTCCTGCACGCCGGCGGCTGCCTCGGGGTTGAAGGCTTTGGCACGGGCCACGAGCGTCATGGTGCGCGAGAGCGTCTCCCAGCGCTGCCACTCGCCGATAAGTTCGCGCGAGCGCTCATTGAGAATGAAGTTGACGGCACGCTCCAGCTGTCCGCTCACGCCCAGCTCGGTGAGTATGGCCTCATCCTCGGCAGGCAGGCTCTCCCATGTCCAGTTGGTCAGGTTGCTGGCATCGGTGGTGACTGGCTGGTCAGGATTCGACAGATAGTAGGTGTTCATCCACAGGTTAGAGTTTTCGTACATCGTGGCGTTGCTGGCATCCGATTTATAGAGCGCATTGCTCAGTTCGAATGCCTTCGAGCCGTCTACGTAGTAAGAGCGGTTCTCACCCTGCTTCCACTGAGCACGCGTGCGGATGACGTCGATGTCGGCCTTGGCCTTGTCGTATTCCCCCAGGCGCACGTAGCACTCCGCCCGCACCAGATAGGTCTCAGCCAGACGGGCCATCGGCACGTCGCGGTAGGCATCACCTTTCTCCGACTGGCGCGTGCCGTCGGTGCATTTGTTGATGCCGGCGAAGAAATTGCATACGTTGGTGCTCTTGAAGTCGGGAGCCACATATCGTCCATTCTGATAGAGCACCGAGGCGCTGGGCACCCATTGGCCGGTTTTCGAGGTGAGCTCACCGGAGGTAGGCGTCTGGCGGGCCTCCTTCTTCCACTCGGGCAGACGGCCCGCATCGTCGGTGAAGGTGGGTCCCTGCGTGTAGGCGCCGAAGGTGTAGGCATCGTATGTGTGATCGTTCTTCGAGTTGAGTATCATGATGGCACCGGGATCGCCCAAGGCCAC
The DNA here is from genome assembly GCA_017934525.1 of Prevotella sp. Lineage (GTDB taxonomy): Bacteria > Bacteroidota > Bacteroidia > Bacteroidales > Bacteroidaceae > Prevotella. The sequence continues at coordinate 13,373 of JAGBJJ010000042.1, read as the reverse complement.
GCCCTTAGAGTCGTCGACCACGGCGTTGACGCCATAGACCGTTTTGAAAGTTTTCCACAGACGGGCATCGTTGACGTGGTCGTAGACGCCATAGGTATACTCCGTGGGGCGGCAGCGCTGGAAGTCCATCTCGCCTATCCACACGCCGCGTCTCGTCCAGCCGCCGCCGAAGCCGGCACCGAACTGCGGACCGAAGTAGTTGTATGTACGGTTGCCAAAGCGGCCCTGCGTCACACTGCTGTTGTTGAAGCCGGCAGCCATCAGAATCTCGCTCAGCTGCTCAGCCTCGCAGTCAATGCCAGTCCAGTTGGCATAGAGGTCACTGTAGTTGGGAGCCAGCGTGCGGGCACCGATGGCATAAGAGCATACATCGACGGCCTCTCGCAGGTCGGCCTCCTTGGTGGCGGCGTTGAAGCCATTGCAGCGCTCAGAGGCCCTGAACAGCAAGGCTTTGGCCAGGAAGTGGGCCGCCGTGGCCTTTGTCCAGGTGATGCCCCCGCCATAGGTAAACTCCTCGCCTGCGAAGAGGTTGTAGGCCTGGCGTAGGTCGCTGATGACCTGTGCCCACGCCTGCTCCTCGGTGGCCTGCGTGAAGTTGCGCACCACGCCTTCAGCGGGCATCAGCTGCAGCACAGGGCGCCCGTATTGTGCCGTCAGGCGATAGTAGTTGTAGCCACGCAGGAAGTAGGCGTGCGCCAGACAGCGGTTGCGCACGGCCTCGTCGCCGATGATGTCGGCCTTGGCGATGATGGTGTTACACGACGCTATGCCGTAGTAGAGCTGATTCCACACGGCGTCGACGGCAGGGCAGTTTTTGTTGGCAGCTCCCAGCGCCGGGGTGGCATTCAGCGGACTGAAGCGGTTGTCATAGGTGTTCCATGGCTCGCTGGTCAGGTCGTTGGCATTGGTAAACTCGTCGGTTCCGTAGAGCGTGGTGGCATAGGCCCACTCATAGCCGAACCACCATCGGATATTGCCGTAGAGCGACACGGTCAGGGCTTCCAGTCCCTCCTGGGTGTCGAAGTACTGGGTAGAGTATTTTGTAGTGAGATTCTCGTCGAGGAAGTCATTCGAGCAGGAAGTCAGGAGTCCCCCTCCCACTCCCCCGATAGGGAGAACTGCTGCCAAGTAGGCAATGTATGATAAAAGATTCTTTTTCATCTCTCTTTCCTTTATTTATATTATTGTATAGTGCCTTTTATAGGTTTCCTCCCCCTGAGGGGAGACCCGGGGAGCAGGTGTCAGAAGCCGATTTCCAGCCCGAAGACGAAGCTGCGGTTGAAATAGGTGCGGCTGGTGTCGAGATCGTAGCCTGGTATCGACTGGTAGATGCTGAATGGATTAATGACCTGGGCATACACCTTGGCATGCGACAAGGTGGCAGGGCGCAGCAGCGACTTGGGGAAGTTGTAGCCCAGCGAGATATTGCGCACCTTGACGAACGAAGCGTCGCGGAAGCCGAGCAGCGACGAGAAGTCGTCGCCCGAGCCCGACGTGGCCTGCGCCAGAATGGGCTTCTGCCAGTCGGCGCCGGTGTTCTGCGGTGTCCAGTAGCTCAGTTCGCGCTGGTTGGCATGGGCGGTCATGGCCTCGCCTCCGGTGGAGAAGGTGAAGCCCATGCGGCCGATGACAGAGAAGCCCAGCTCTATGCCCTTATACGAGAAGTTGTTGGTCCATCCCAGCGTGGTCTTCGGGTTGCGGTTGCCCAGCACCACACGGTCTTCAATGTCCATCTTGTGGTCGCCGTTGACGTCGTGCGGCCGCACGTTACCGGCGGTGAAGCTATAGCCATTGGCATTCCACAGCGCCATCTCGGCGGCATCACTTTCCTGCCAGATGCCGTCGTTGGCATAGCCATAGTAGACGCTCAGCGACTCGCCGATGAAGAGCGAGTTGTCGGGCATGTCGTTTTTGCCGTATGCCAGTTCCACTATCTCATCCTTCTGGTAGGCAATGTTGAAGTTGGTCTCCCACTCGAAGCCGGCCGTCTGCACGGGTATGGCGTTCAGCGTGAACTCAATGCCGTGGTTCTTGGTCTTGCCCACATTGGAGTAGGTGCCGGGGAATCCTGTCAGCGTAGGGATGTTGGTATACATAATCACGTCGTTGGTGCGCGACCAGTAGTAGTCGATGCTGCCGTTGATGCGCCCGCCGAGGAAACCGTAGTCAAGGCCAATGTTCCACTGCGTGGTCTTCTCCCACCCCAGATTGGGGTTGGCCATGGTGAGCTGCGTGCCCGAATAGTAAGGCTCATTGGTGGTGTATCCCAGCACGTCGGTCATGCCGTTGAAGGGCAGGTAGACGCTGGTGATGTCGCCCTTGGTGTCGTAAGGAGACACGGCCGCATTGCCAGTGACGCCCACGCCGAAGCGCAGCTTCAGATTACTGATCCACCCGATGCGGCTGATGAAGTCTTCTTCGCCTATGCGCCATGCCAGCGCAGCCGACGGGAAGAAGTCCCACTTGTTGCCGTCGGCCAGCTGCGAGGCTCCGTCCCATCGGCCGCTGACGGTCAGCATGTAGCGCTCGCTGAAGCCATAGTTCAGGCGTATCATGTAAGACTCCAGCTGGCGCTCTACAAGCCCGGAGCTGATGCCCACTGCCTGGTCGGCATTGGCGGGGTTCACGGTGTTGAAGGCGTTCCACAGGTAAGAGTCGTTCTCAATGAGACTGGCGTTCATCCTCGACGTCTCGGTGTTCCACTTCGATGCGGTCTGCAGCAGGGTGACGCCCACCTTGTGTTTTTCGGCGAAGGTGCGGTCGAAGGTCAGCATGTTGTCGAGTGTCCACGAGAAGTCGCGGCGGTTCTGCAGGCGCGAGTAGTTTTTGCCCTCGGTGCCGTTAGAGTTGATTCTGTGTGAAGAGAAGCCGTCGATGTAGACACCCTCGCGCCAGTGGCGGAAGTCGGGTCCGAAGGCAATCTTATACCTCAGTCCCTCGACGGGTCTGAAAATCTCGCCGAAGTCTACCGTTGCCGAGAAGTTGCCCAGCGCACGGAAAGTCTGCGACTTCTGCTGCGAGTGGTTCCATTCATTCATGATGGTGTAGATGGTGCTTTCGCCGCCGGGGTTGATGACGGTGCGGCCGTCGGCGTCATAAGGCACGGCATAGCTGAATATCTGCTTGGCGGTGCCATAGATGGCGTCGGGCACGGTGCCTGAGCGCCCGCCGAGGGTCGACATGCCGTAGTCCATCTCGGCCCAGGTGCCGTTGATGCTGGCTTGCACGGCAAACCACTTCGTGGGTTTGATGTTGACGCTCACCTTGCCTGTGTAGCGGTCGTACCACTGGCCTTTCTGCGTGCCTTTGTTGCTCAGGTAGCCAAACGAGGCATAGGCGTTCATTGTCTCCGTGCCGCCACTGACGGCCAGCGTATGCTCATGCGACAGCGCTGTCTGGGTGACGAAGTCAGTCCAGTCAGTGCTCTTCACGCGCGACGCGTCCCATGTGCCGCCGGCCCATCCGCCCATAATATTATTATAGGTGGCAGGATCGAGCGAGGCAATGTTGTTGAAGAGGGCTACGTCTTCGGCCTGTGTGGGGTTGAGCGGGTCGGCATAAGCCGTGGCGTCGGCATTGTGGGCAGCCCAGCGTGCAAACTGTATGAAGTCGGCCGCGCTCATCGACGGCGAACGGTCTACAATGTTCGACACGGTCAGCGTGCCGGTATAGTCGATGGTGGTGCGGCCGGCTTTACCCTGCTTCGTGGTGACGAGTATGACGCCGTTGGCGCCGCGCGAGCCGTAGATGGCCGTGGCCGAGGCATCTTTCAGGATGTCGATGCTCTCAATATCGCGGGGGTTGAGCGTCTCGATGCCCGAGGCCGACATGAGGGGCACGCCGTCGACCACGTAGAGCGGTGTGTTGCCTCCATTCAGCGAGCGCTCGCCACGGATGCGGATAGAGCCTATCTGGCCGGGGCGCTCGTTGGTGGTGATGTCTACACCGGCAGCCTTGCCCTGCAGGGCCTCGAAGGCATTGTTCACCGGGCGGTTGTTGAGCTGGTCCTCGCCGATGTTGACCATCGAGCCCGTGACATCGCTCTTCTTCTGTGTGCCGTAGCCCACCACGACCACCTCGTCGAGCATCTGCCGGTCTTCCTGCAGCGTCACATTGATGACAGAGCGCCCGCCCACAGCGATGGTCTGCGAGAGATAGCCAATGTACGACACCACGATACTTGCATTCTGCGGCACGTCATTCAGCGCGAAGTTGCCGTCGAAATCAGTCACACCGCCATTCGACGTGCCTTTCACTACGACGCTTGCTCCGATGACGGCCTCACCGGTGGCGTCGACCACATGGCCTGTCACTCTCTGCGCATGGGCCCCTGAGGCCGCCAGGCAGAGCAGCAGCAAGCACACCAGTCGGCACAGAGACTTCTGTCCTGCACGCGACACTCTTTGTTCATAGAAATTTCTCATACATTAGTTTAGTTAGATTAGTTAATATTTAGCTGGTCGTTTTTAGTTTGCGATATTTAATTGCAAAGATACGAGAATTATTGTCAAAGAGGAAGAAAATATCAAATATCTGAGCAGAAATGTTACTTTTTAATGTTTTTTTATTTCATCACTTACCACTGGTATCTATTCAGCATCCTTACCACCAGCGGTTGTCACAGACCTCAGGCCGAGGAGCTACCTCTCATACCCGCGACAGGTCCCCTCGGCGCTATGCTGCCTTCTGTCGGTCGGCAGATTTTGGCCGATATTAAAAGAATTTTGGCCAAAATCGTTAAAATTTTGGCCAAAATCCAAGTCAGTCTGACAGCTTTTCACCGTTGACGGTGACATTCTTGAGGCGCAGCCCGTCGATAGGATGGTCGCTGAAGGGCCTTCTGCCGGCCCCGTCGCTCACGTCGATGCCGTCGAAGGAGAAATTGCTGAGGGTATATTTGTCAGAGCCGGTGACATTGAAGAACACGCCGCACTCCATGCGTATATTGCTGAAGGTGATGTCGTTGCAGCGCGACAGGGGCATGTCGGGGCGCTCCTGCTTCTCATAGAACTGCGTCCAGGGCCGCACCAGCAGGAAATTGCGGCAGCGGCCGGTAAAGTCTTCCACGCTGACGTACTCGTAGTGCTGCGGCGTGTCGGGGCGCATCTTCAGCCAGAGCACATTGTTGGTGTCGTCGGCCCGGCAGCGGCGCATGACCACATTCCAGTCATGCAAGCTCTCAGAGCCCAGCGTCAGACAGCCATGCACCGTGCCATAGTGGCAGTCTTCCACCAGGATGTTGTAGCAGGGCCCGTTCTCCGGTGCCTGGTCGGCAAAGGTGCCCTTCCCCCCCTTCAGCACCACAGCGTCGTCGTTGACGTTCATATAGCAGCCACGCACCACCACGTCGTGGCAGGCATCAATGTCGATGGCATCAGTAGAGGGGCCTTTGATGCCCTGTGTGGCGGAGTAGATGTAGAGGTCGAGATAGCGCACGTGGTCGCAGCGGTAGATGTGGTTGGTCCAGAAGGGCGAGTTGATCAGCCTGACGTCTTGTATGGTGACGTTCGTCGAGTTGCTGATGTAGGTCAGGCGCGGCCGCTGAGCATCTTTGTTGGTACACTGCGGGTTCCACTTGCGGCGTATCCAGAACTCTTCCCAGTAGGCCTCGCCGTTGCCGTCGATAGTGCCCTGGCCGCTGATGGTGAAGCCGTCGAGGCCGTCGGCATTGACCAGCGCCACGAAGTACTGGCACGTCTGGCCCTCAATGCGCGTCGTGTCTATCTCGAAGTCGCGTATGCGCTCGCTGCCCTTCAGCACGCCGCCCTCCTCTATGTGCAGGTGGGTGCCCTGCCGGAAGTGGAGCGAGCCGCTGTAGAACGTGCCGCGGGGTATGACGACGACACCCCCGCCCTCTGCGGCCGCGCGGTCGATGACGGCCTGCAGCTCGCGTGTCTGCACGTCGGTGGTGCCCTGGCGCACGCCATGCTTCGTCACGTCGTAGCGCCGGCCCAGCGTCGCCACGTCTACCTTGCCCTGCTCTGCAAACCAGGCGGCCATGGGCTCGCCGTTGGGCCACAGCTGCTGCGAGGGCACTCTTTTCTTGCCGATGGCCAAGGTGCATGCCACGAACAGCGCCATGCCGATAATCAGTAGTCGTTTCATCATAAGATAATTGTGTAATGATTAGTTTCTGACTACAAAGATAGCGAAATTCAAACGAAAAATGGCAAAAATATCATTTTTTATAGTTTGAACCAATTTTTTTTCGTATCTTTGCGCCAAATAACCCAAAAAGCGTTACTCAGAAAAAATGAAAGATTTCTTCAAGTACACCCTTGCCACCATCTGTGGCATCATCATCTTGTCGGTCATTGCCGGCATATTGTTCATGATATCCATTGCAGGCATCATCGCCAGCGGCAGTGCCTCAACGAATGTTGAGAAGAACTCTGTCTTCGTGCTCAAACTCAACGGCACCATCAGCGAGCGCACTGAAAGCGGCGGCCCGCTTGCCACCATACTGGGGCAGGCCGATATGGAGGTCATGGGGCTCGACGACATCGTGAGCGCCATCAGGAAGGCTAAGGAGGAAGACAACATCAAGGGCATCTACCTGGAGGGCGGCAACACGCAGTTTGACGCGCCGGCCACCGCACAGCAGATACGCGACGCGCTGCAGGACTTCAAGCAGAGCGGCAAGTGGATTATTGCCTATGCCGACCATTTCATGCAGACAAGCTACTACGTCTGCTCGGTGGCCGACTCGGTGCTGCTCAACAAGACAGGCATGATTGACTTCCGCGGCATGGGCGGCAAAAACTTCTATCTGACGGGGCTCTACGAGAAACTCGGCGTGAAGTATCAGGCCACGCGCGTGGGAAAATACAAGAGCGCCGTGGAGCAGCAGACGCTGAAGCAAATGAGCGACAACGACCGCGAACAGCGCACGGCCTACCTGCAGGGCATCTGGAAACACATGCTGAAGGAAATGGCACAGAGCCGCCACACCACGCCTGAGGCACTCAACAAACTGGCCGACGACAGCATCATGATCTTTGCCAGCGTCGGCGACTACGTGAAAGCCGGCCTCATCGACGGCTACATGTATCCCGACGAGATAAAAGCCGTGGTGAAGAAGAAACTGGGCATCGACGAAGACAAGGACATCAAGCAGCTGATGCTCAGCGACCTCATTGCACTGCCTAAGAAGCAGAAGGACAAGGGCGACAAGATTGCCGTATACTACGCCTATGGCGAGATTATCGACCAGGTGGCAAGCGGATTCATGAACGAGCATGCCATCGTGGGCTCTGAGGTGGTGGAAGACCTCAACAAACTGGCTGCCGACGACGACGTCAAGGCGGTGGTGATGCGCGTCAACTCGCCCGGCGGCAGTGCCGTGGCGTCTGAGCAGATATGGCGCGCCCTGAAACAGCTGAAGGAGAAGAAACCCGTCGTCGTGTCGATGGGCGGACTGGCTGCCTCGGGCGGCTACATGATCAGCGCACCGGCCAACTATATCGTGGCCGAGCCTACCACCATCACCGGCTCTATCGGCATCTTCGGACTCATTCCCAACTTCAGCGGTCTGGTGAGCGATAAGCTGGGCGTGACGTGGGACGGCGTCACCACTAATAAATATGGCGGCTATGAGACCGACCTGATGTTTGCCAAAGACAACAGCGAGGCTATACACTACATGCAGACCTACGTAGACCGCGGCTACGACACCTTCCTCAGCATCGTTGCCGAGGGGCGCGGCCTGACCAAAGAGCAGGTGCACGAGGTGGCACAGGGCCGCGTATGGGTGGGCACCGACGCCCTGCCCATCAAGCTCATCGACCAGATAGGCTCTCTCGACGATGCCGTGAAGAAGGCCGCAGAGCTGGCCAAGGTCAAAGATTACTACACCAGCAGCTACCCCGGCAAGACGGAGTGGTTTGAGAGTCTGTTGGCCAGCGACAAGAAAGGCAGCTACCTCGACGCTGAGCTGAAGCTCACCCTGGGCGAGCTCTACGAGCCCGTCATGGAGCTACGCCGCGACAAGAGCCGCAACCGCCTGCAGGCACGACTGCCGTTTGGGGCTTTGTGCCAATAGCCAGACGGCGCATGCGTGCAGCACGACCGCATCTCCCGACAACTCAAACCAACAGCAAATCTACACTGATATGGAAGGCGACTTCATAAAAATCAACGAATCTCTGACGCCCCTGAGCTGGTTCTACGGCCTGGGCGTGGGGCTGAGAAACTTCTGCTTCGAGGTGGGAATACTCAAGAGCAGGGCTTTCTCCGTGCCTGTCATATCGGTGGGCAACATCACCGTGGGCGGAACGGGCAAGACACCTCACGTGGAGTATCTGGCCAGGCTGCTGAAAGACAAATTCCGCGTGGCTGTGCTCAGCCGGGGCTATAAACGCAAGACCAAGGGATTCTTCAAGGCCGGGCAAGGCGTGAAGGCCTCCGACATAGGCGACGAGCCCTACCAGATGTTCTGCAAATTCCCCGACATCACCGTGGCTGTCGACAAGAAGCGCGTCAGGGGTATCGAGCAACTCACCGCCGACGACCAGCAGCTGGACGTCATCTTGCTCGACGACGCCTTCCAGCATCGCTACGTCAAACCGGGCATCAACATCCTGCTCGTCGACTACCATCGACTCATCATCTACGACAAGCTGCTGCCGGCCGGACGCCTGCGCGAGCCGCAGACAGGCAAGAACAGGGCCGACATCGTCATTGTCACCAAGTGCCCCAAGGAGCTGAAACCCATGGAGTTCCGGGTCATCACCAAAGCCATGAACCTCTACCCCTACCAACACCTGTTTTTCACCACGCTCGACTACGGTGTGCCCTACCCCGTCTTTGACAAGACGGGCCACTCAAAGACCGACGGCAAAACGGGCGATGATGCGCAGCCGACAGACGTATTCAAGGATAAAAACGTGCTGCTGCTCACGGGCATAGCCTCGCCTGAGCACCTCATCGAGGATATCACGCCGCACACGGCCCAGCTCACGCCGCTCTCCTTCCCCGACCATCACAACTTCCGCCGGAAAGACGTGGAGCACATCAACAGCGCGTTTGAGGCGCTGCCGTCGCCTAAGTGCATCATCACCACCGAGAAGGATGCCGCCCGCCTGGTGGCAATCAGCGGACTGAGCGACAACGTGCGCAACAATATATACGCCATACCGATCAGAATCACTTTCATGCAGTCTGACCAAGAAGAAAAGTTTAACGAAAATATCATAGGATATGTACGAAAAAATTCAAGAAACAGCATCCTGGCTAAAAGAAAGGATGGCCACAAGACCCGAGACAGCCATCGTGCTGGGAACGGGTCTCGGACAATTAGCTTCAGAAATAACTGACGCCACCGAGTTTGCCTATGCCGACATACCCAACTTCCCGGTGTCGACCGTAGAAGGACACAGCGGAAAGCTCATCTTCGGAAAACTCGGAGGCAAGGACATCATCGCCATGCAGGGACGCTTCCATTACTACGAGGGCTACTCGATGAAGGAGGTGACATTCCCCATCCGCGTCATGTACGAGCTGGGCATCAAGACGCTCTTCGTGTCTAACGCGGCCGGCGGCATGAACCCCGCTTTTAAGATTGGCGACCTGATGGTCATCACCGACCATATCAACTTCTTCCCCGAGCACCCTCTACGCGGCAAGAACTTCCCCACCGGCCCGCGCTTCCCCGACATGCACGAGCCTTACGACCACAAGCTCATCGAACTGGCCGGGCGCATTGCCCGCGAGAAGCACATTCGTCTGCAATATGGCGTCTACATGGGCGTGCAGGGACCTACATTCGAGACGCCCGCCGAGTATCGCATGTATCGCAAGATGGGCGGCGACACCGTGGGCATGTCCACCGTGCCTGAGGTCATCGTGGCCAACCACTGCGGCATCCGCGTCTTCGGCATCTCCATCGTCACCGACCTGGGTGGCTTCGACATGCCCGTAGAGGTGAGCCATGAGGAGGTGCAAGAGGCTGCCAACAAGGCACAGCCCATCATGACCGAACTGATGCGCGAAATGATAAGTCGCAGCTAATGCCCGGTCAGTCCACGAAAAGTCCTACTATTAGTCCCAACCAGTCCCACCCCAAAAGGCACAATGGAAATATCACAACTCGGCGAATTCGGCCTCATCGACCGCCTCACCAACAACCTTGAAAACAAAAACGCATCCACGCTCTACGGCGTCGGCGACGACTGCGCCGTACTCCACTATCCCGACCGCGAGGTCCTCGTCACCACCGACCTGCTCATGGAGGGCGTGCACTTCGACCTGACCTACATCGACCTGAAGCACCTGGGCTACAAATCGGCCATGGTGAACATCAGCGATGTCTTCGCCATGAACGGCACGCCACGGCAGATCACCGTCTCGCTGGCACTCTCGAAACGCTTCACCGTGGAGGACATGGAGCAGTTCTACGCCGGACTGCGACTGGCCTGCGAGAAGTGGGGCGTAGACATTGTGGGCGGCGACACCACCAGCAGCTACACCGGACTGGCCATCTCCATCACCTGCATCGGCGAAGCACGCCGGGAAGATATCGTCTACCGCAACGGTGCCCGCAACACCGACCTGGTCTGCGTCAGCGGCGACCTGGGGGCCGCCTACATGGGCCTGCAACTGCTGGAGCGCGAGAAGAACGTGTACTACGGACAGATTAACGACCTGCAGAAGAAAATAGCGAAGGCCAAGACCGACGGCGACAGCAGGACTCTGTCGGCACTCACCGCGCAACTGTCGGCGCTCAAGGACTTCCAGCCCGACTTCTCTGGCAAGGAGTATCTGCTGCAACGACAGCTGCAGACGGAAGCCCGCGGCGACATTGTGCAGAAGCTGCACGAAGCAGGCATACGCCCCACAGCCATGATGGATGTCAGCGACGGTCTTTCATCCGAGCTCATGCACATCTGCAAGCAGAGCGGCGTGGGCTGCCGTATCTACGAGAAGGAACTGCCCATCGACTACCAAACGGCCGTCATGGCTGAAGACCTCAACATGAATGTCACTACATGTGCGCTCAATGGCGGCGAAGACTACGAGCTGGTGTTCACTGTGCCCATCGGCGACCTCGACAAGGTGAAGGCTCTCGACGACGTGCACCTTATTGGTCATATCACCGAACAGAAATACGGCCACGTGCTCGTCACACGCGACGGTCAGGAGTTTGAACTCAAGGCCCAGGGGTGGAACCCATTGAGAGAGGAGAAATGAGAGAGTAGAAAGGAAAACGAGAAAGGATAAATGAGAAATGACTCTTTTTAGTTAAATAATGTCAAGCACAAGAAAATAATTGCTTCTCATTTCTCTTTTCTCATTTTTTCTTCGTACCTTTGCACCCGCAATTAGGAAGAAAGGCCGATTGCGAATTGAAATGATGGTGCCTTAGCTCAGTTGGTAGAGCATCGGACTGAAAATCCGTGTGTCCCCGGTTCGATTCCTGGAGGTACCACTCCTCCTTTCATTATGAACCCCGTGAAGACTTTGGTCGGAGCGGGGTTCTTCGTTTATGTACCCCTGCTGCCGCTATGTGTCCCTGCTGCCGCTTGGCCGTAGCCGAACACTGCCGATATGTCGCCGCTCAGTCAATATTTTGTGGGGTAAGCGTATATCATAGCAAGCCTGTAGAGGAAGAATCACTCACCTCTACAGGAGCTATGAAATTATATTAAAAACAAAGGATTACCCTTGTGCTTTTCGCTTGAGCCGTCTTTATCAGCAGCTGTCATTCGGCTTGTAATTCTTTATCTCCTATATAAGTATTTCCAGATATATATGGCTTCATCACTGAATTGTAGTTTACGCTCTGCCTCTCGGACTATTCTGAGCACGTTGTTTTCTGTGAGCGAATAGACTTCCGCAATCTTTTTTGTCGAGAGTTTCTTTGTCTGCAGTCCATAGTAGGCGCAGAGAATATCGGTCTCCAGCTCTGTTAGTGTATTGCGTATCATGATGAAAATCTGGCGAAGCAACTCACCACGTTCCACTTCCGAATCGGCAAGACTTTCCCGTCGCTCATCCTCTATGTAATTGAGCGTTCCGTAATTCTCCCACCGTTCTGCAAGAGCGGTATAAGCGTTTTCTTCGTCAAAAAGATCCGTCATTCGTATTTTCGCGTTCGGCAGAGCAGCTAAAACTGCTCTGCTCCAGCTTAGCTAAAAAAACGTTCACACACCCTTTCCCATTTCGTAAGCCTCGATATAGGCAGGGAGGTCTTTTATCTCGCCCTTCTTGTCGGCGCCGCCTCCATAGACGCGCCCACAGCGACGGATATTCTCAAAGCAGTCGGCAAAGCCTTCAAACACGTCGAAAGCTCGGTCAAGCTGTTTGTGGCTGTCATCCTGGGCTGTCAGCATATAGTAGAAATCCTTATCCTTCATCTTGTCATAAAGTGGATTCATACGGTCGATAAACGTCTTCATCTGGCCTGATACCGAATAATAATACACGGGACAAGAGAAACAAACCACATCAGCCTCCATCATCTTTGGAAGCAGTGAGTTGGCATCGTCTTTCTGGAAGCATTCGCCTTTCTTCAGGCATACTAAGCATCCCTGACAATAGTTGATCTTCAAATCACGTAGATAGATTATTTCCACCTGATGACCACTCTCTTCAGCCCCTTTTGCAAACTGCCGGGCCAGCATGTCTGAATTGCCATTTTTGCGCGGGCTGCCCGCAATAATCAATACTTTTTTCATGATAAATACCAATTTGTGCTGCAAAATTAGTGTTTTTTTCTGAAAGTCATCTGAAGCGAATGACTTTGCCGCTCGAATTTATTCGCTTTTAACAAAAAAAGAACATTATTTAGGGGCATAGGCAGAATGAGGTATTAGGTTCATCAATGTTTAAGCGAGTTTAAGAAATTGTCAGTAAAGCTTATCTATGTTTAAATTCCGTGCCAGATTGTCTTTCGTGGTTGTCATTCTGGCTCTGATTCTTTCCACAGGCATGTGTTTTGCTCCATACTCAGTGAAAGCCGAAGCAAACAAGCGAGGCAATCAAGTAATCGGTTCTGCCGCTTTACAGGATAAAGAACATACGTTAAACTAAAAGTATAATTAGGAGGTATTGATTATGTTGAACGGTTTGATTAGAAACAATGATTGGTTCCCAACAGTTTTTGATGATTTCTTTAACACTGATTTCATGCCTCGTGCCAACAGTACAGCACCCGCAGTCAATGTCAAGGAGAGTGAGAAGGCCTACACGATGGAGCTTGCAGCCCCTGGCATCAAGAAAGAATATTGCCGCGTAGGCATCAATGATGACGGCAACCTCACCATCGCCATTGAGAACAAACAGGAACACAAGCATGAGGACAGTCATCATCACTACCTGCGCCGCGAATTCAGCTACTCTAATTATGAGCAGAACTACACGCTGCCTGATGATGT
>JAGBJJ010000041.1 GCA_017934525.1 Prevotella sp. | reverse complement strand
ATATGAACGAACTACAACTGAAGTACGGATGCAATCCGAACCAGAAGCCGGCACGCGTCTTCATGGCCGACGGCCGGGAGTTACCCATCACTGTGCTGAACGGCCGTCCGGGCTATATCAACCTGCTCGACGCCCTCAACTCGTGGCAGCTGGTGAGCGAGCTGCGCCGCGCCACGGGGCTGGCCGCCGCCGCCTCCTTCAAGCACGTCAGTCCCGCCGGTGCCGCCGTGGGGCTGCCCATGAGCGACACGCTGAAGAAGATTTACTTCGTAGACGACATCGAGGGCATCGACCAGTCGCCCATCGCCACGGCCTATGCCCGTGCACGCGGTGCCGACCGCATGTCGAGCTACGGCGACTTCATCGCCCTCTCTGACACCTGCGACCTGACCACGGCACTCATCATCAAGCGCGAGGTGAGCGACGGCGTCATCGCCCCCGACTTCACCCCCGAGGCTCTCGACGTGCTGCGCGAGAAGCGCAAGGGCACCTATAACGTCATCAAGATAGATTCCGCCTACCGCCCCGAGCCGCTGGAGCGCAAGCAGGTGTTTGGCATCACCTTCGAGCAGGGCCGCAACGAGATACGGCTGGACGACGATGCCCTCTTCGCCAACGTGCCTACGGCCAACAAGACGTTCACCCCCGAGGCACGCCGCGACCTGGTCATCGCTCTCATCACGCTGAAATATACGCAGTCGAACTCCGTCTGCTACGTCAAGGACGGACAGGCCATCGGCATCGGCGCCGGCCAGCAGAGCCGTATCCACTGCACCCGTCTGGCCGGACAGAAGGCCGACACATGGTGGCTGCGCCAGCATCCGCGGGTGCTCGCCCTGCCCTTCAAGCCCGGCATACGCCGTGCCGACCGCGACAACACCATCGACGTATACCTCTCCACCGAGGAGCACATGGACGTGCTGCGCGACGGCGCCTGGCAGCAGTTCTTCACCGAGCAGCCGCAACCTCTCACCGTCGAGGAGAAACGCGAATGGATTGCACAGAACACCCGTGTGGCTCTGGGCAGCGACGCCTTCTTCCCCTTCGGCGACAACATCGAGCGGGCCCACAAGAGCGGCGTGGAGTTCATCGCCCAGGCTGGCGGCAGCGTGCGCGACGACCATGTCATCATGACCTGCGACAAGTATGGTATCGCCATGGCCTTCACCGGCGTCAGGCTGTTCCATCATTAAAAAAAGCCTACCCCGCCCCCTCACAAGGGGGGGAGGGGGAGCGTTAAGGAGCATTTTCACCCTTTACCCCACCCCTGCCCCTGAGGGAGGATTAACATTGTTTTTGGATTATGAGCAGAGAAGACGATTTCCAACAGATTCTTGAAAACGGCATCAGCTTCGGTCGTGGCGGTGAACGCAAGGACCCTAACGCCGGCAAGGTGAAGACGAAAGCCAAGAAAAAGCAGTATATCACCGGTGCCCACGGCAGCGGCTCCGCCCGCCAGAAAGCCAAGTACCGCGAACAGCGGGCAAACCGCAAGCACTGACCCCTGCAACGGGGCCGGCTGCTCTAATAACTTTTTTACAAGATGAAAATATGTATCTTCTGCTCGGCCAACGAACATATCGCGGCCGGTTTCTTCGAGAAAACAGAGCAGTTGGGGCGCTGGTGCGCCGCCAACGGTCATGATGTTGTGTTCGGTGGCCACAATGCAGGCCTGATGCGCACCGTCAGCCGCGCCTGCAAGGATGCGGGCGGAAGGGTCATCGGCATCGTGCCGCGCAAGATTGAGCAGATGGGACGGCTGACACCCTTCCTCGACGTGCACATACCCTGCGAGGACCTCACCGACCGTAAGCAGCTGATGATGGACATGAGCGAAGCTTTCATCGTGCTGCCAGGCGGCATCGGCACGCTCGACGAGCTCTTCACCGTCTGCTCGTGCGCCACGCTGGGCTACCATGCCAAACCTGTCATCGTCTACGACATGGACGGCTTCTGGGCGCCCCTGGCCAGCCTGCTCGACCATCTGGAGCACGAGGGCATGATGCGCAGTCCCTGGCGCAGCCTCATCAGCGTGGTGACGACGCTTGAGGAAATCGCCGATATCATTCGTTAAGCATTCTGAAATTGAGCCTGTTAAACTAAAATCAAACGTTTCACTCATTTATGAAACACCAACTGTCCCTACTCCTTGCAGCCTGTCTGCTGGCAGGCACCGCCGCCAACGCTCATCTGGGCTCACTGCTTCCCACGCCTAAGACGATGGGCCTGATGTGGTGCCAGACTCAGTATCCCGACCACTTCCGCTTCGCCGATGGCACATCCGAACGGCTCGTCAACGCCTTTACCGAGCTGATGGGCGTGGCGCCTTCATTCACCGAAGGTCTGCCCGTCAACATCGAGACGGGCGCAGAGATTGAGGGGGCCTACGACTACGAGCTCTACGGATATGACAACGAAGCCTACAGCCTCGACATTCGCAACGAGGGCATCACCATCCGTGCCGTCACCGAGACGGGGGTCATCCGCGCCTTTGCCACGCTGGCACAGTATGCTGAGGGCGTTGACGGCGGCCAGGCTGAAATGAACTGCGGCACGATAACCGACTGGCCCGCCTTCAAGTTGCGCGGCTATATGCACGACGTGGGGCGCAGCTTCATTCCCTTCGATGAACTGATGAAGGAACTCAGGCTGATGGCACGCTTCAAGGTGAACACCTTCCACTGGCACCTCACCGAGAACCAGGCATGGCGCTTCAAGGTGAAACAATACCCGCAGCTCACCGCCGATGCCGCTATGACCCGCTTCGTGGGCTGCTACTACACACAGGAGCAGTGCCGCGAACTCGACTCTGTGGCCTATGTGCTGGGCATCAACGTGATTCCCGAGATTGACATGCCAGGCCACAGCCAGGCCTTCCAGCGCGCCATGGGCCACGGCATGCAGACGAAGCAGGGCGTGGAGGAGCTGAAGAACATACTCGGCGAGGTGGCAGCAACGTTCGTACATGCGCCCTACATACACATCGGGGCCGACGAGCAACAGATTACCTACCCCAACTTCCTGCGCACGATGACCGACCGCGTCCATGAGCTGGGCAAGCGCGCCGTCGTCTGGAATCCCATACAGGGCAAGACCATCACCTCTTCCACCGGTGCCGACATGACACAGATGTGGAGCTCGGCAGGCAAGGCCGTGAAGGGGCTGCCCAACATCGACTGCCGCTACAACTACGTGAACCACTTCGATATCTTCGCTGACCTGGCCGGCATCTACCGCAGCAATATCTACTATGAGCAGCAAGGCAATGCCGACGTAGCAGGCACCATCACCGCACTCTGGAACGACCGCTACACGGAGACGTGGCAGGGCATTGTGCGCCAGAACAACTTCTATGCCAACACGCTGGCTTCGGCCGAACGGGCCTGGAAGGGCGGCGGCGCACAATATATAGAGGTGGGCGGCGCACGCCTGCCGTGGGACGGCCCGGAGACCGACGAATTCCGCGACTGGGAGGAGCGCTTCCTCTTCCATAAGGCCCACGTGCTCAGCAGCGAGCCCATCGCCTACGTGCGCCAGAGCAACATTGAATGGATGATTACCGATGCGTTCCCCAACGGGGGCGATGCCGCGAAGGTGCTGCCTCCTGAGACGGAGGGACTGCAGGACAGCTACATGCTCGACGGACAGACCTATCAGACGGGGCTGGCCCGCGGCGGCACGGTCTATCTGCGCCATGTATGGGGCACCATCGTGCCAGCCTATTATGACAGTCCGCAGACAGACCACACGGCCTACGCCTGGACGTGGGTGTGGTCGCCTGAAGCGCAGCAGGCCGGCGCTCTCATCGAGCTGCAGAACTACTCGCGGTCAGAGCAGGACCTCGTGCCGGAGAACGGCCACTGGGACCGTCGCGGCTCACGGCTGTGGCTCAACGGCGAGGAAATCAGCGGTCCGCAGTGGACCAATGCCGGCCAGACGATTGACAAGGAGGTGCCCTTAGGCAACGAGAACTTCACCGAGCGCGAGCCCGTCGTCGTCAGTCTGAAGCAGGGATGGAACAAACTTTTCCTGAAGTTACCTTACGTGGCTACGCCTGGCGTGCGACTGAACAAGTGGATGTTCACTTTCGTGCTCACCGACGTGGAGGGCCGCAACGCCCTCGACGGCATCCGATACAACGCTGCCGTCGACCCTACACTGTCCGTCAGCATCCCCCAAAGCAACGCTCCTTCTGCCCGCAGCTACGACCTTCAGGGCCGTCCTGCCACTTTACGCGGCCACGGAGTGCAGGTTGCGCAGGGGCAGAAGCACTTGCGCTGACCCCTGCCCGTCTGTCACTTATTTCTCATCTCTCCCAGCAGCTCCAGCGCCTTGTTCACGGCATCATTCTCCTCGTTCATCACGGAGAAATACTCGCTCATGTCCCACAAATCGCGGGCAATGAGAGCCTTCAGCTGCAGGCGCAGCATGGGCAGCGTCTGGCGCAGCTCCTCGTCGTCGCGCGGCTTGATGTTCTGCTTCTCGCCATCGGCCATGATGGCATCGATGAGCGACTGCGGCACGTTGTAGCCAGCCTTGAAAGCAGCAAAGTCAGGATACTGCAGGCGCAGCTCGGCGCGGTGCTGGTCAACGTAGCGCAGGTTCTGCTGAATGACGATGCTCTTAGCTGCCAGCTCGCGGTGCAGGCGGGTGTAGCGTGTTGTGTCTAAAGGAATGAAATAGTCGGGCATGATGCCGCCACCGCCGTAGACCACACGGTGCTGGCGCAGCGTGTAATATTTCAGCGAGTCGGCAAAGTGTATACTGTCCTCATGGATGAGCTCACCGCTCTTCAGGCGGTTGACGATGTCCATGGCATAGTCGCGTTTGTCACCTTTCTTGTAAGGCTTCTGTATGCAGCGCCCCGAGGGGGTATAATAATGGGCCACGGTGAGACGAATCATCGAGCCGTCGTCGAAACTGATGGGGCGCTGCACCAGGCCCTTGCCGAAGGTGCGCCGTCCCACCACGAGACCGCGGTCTTGGTCTTGTATGGCACCGGTGACAATCTCGGCCGCCGAGGCCGTATACTGGTCGACGAGCACCACCACACGTCCCTCGTCGGGCTGTCCCTTCTTGCCCTTCTTCAGCAGGAACGAACCGCCCCCACGGGCGTGATAGTCGCTGCGCTGCACACGGCGGCCCTCGGTGTAGACGATGAGGTCGCCCTGATTGAGAAACTCGCCGGCCAGGTCGGCCGCAGCCTGCAGATAGCCTCCGCCATTCTCCTGCAGGTCGAGCACCAGGTCGCGCATGCCCTCCTGCTGCAGCTTTTTCAGGCTCTCCATAAACTCATGGTAGGTGGTGGCCGAGAAAGAGCCGATGCGGATGTAGCCTATGCCTGGCCTAAGCATATAGGCAGCATCGATGCTATGCACCGGAATCTTGTCGCGCTTCACGTCGAAGCGCAGCGTGTCGCGTATGCCCTGGCGCACCACCTTCAGATGGGCGATGGTACCTTTCGGACCGCGCAGGCGCCGCATAATCTCCTCTTTCGACATCTTCACGCCGGCAATGGCTGTGTCGGCCACGGCCACGATGCGGTCGCCGGCGATGATACCCACCTTCTCAGAGGGTCCGCCCAGAGTGGGCTGGATGACGATGAGCGTGTCTTCCACCATGTTGAACTGCACGCCGATGCCCTCAAACGAACCGTTCAGGGGCTCGGTCATCTCCTTGGTCTCCTTGGGTGTGGAGTAGGTGGAGTGCGGGTCAAGCTTCTCGAGCATGCCGCGGATAGCGTCTTCCACGAGTTTCTTCTCGTCGACATCGTCCACGTAGAGACTTTTCACGGCCATTTCGGCGATACTCAGTTTGCGCAGGGCCTCCTGGCTGTCTTGTTGCAGAGCCATCTGAGCCTGGGCCGAAGAAGTGCCCAGCAGCAGCGCCGCTGCCATTAATATGCTTTTCCTGTTTACCTTCATTGATTCTCTGTGTCGTATTTTTTAAGCCACAAAATTACACTTTTTCAGCTGTAATGCCATGACACGAGCCCGACAAACTGCGAAAATAATGTATTTTTAACATTACATAGCCGACTCCAACAAACTACAGGCGCCCGGTGCTGCCATCATCGTGCAGCGCCGGACGCCCGTAGCTATCATCAGTCAGCGTATCCTCTTACTCGTAGACGGTGTATTCCTTCACACCCTCGGCATCGATGATGACGCAGCGGTTCTTGTCGTTGTCGGCGAAAGGCTGCACGGTGTCGCCCTTCGAGTCGATGGTGATGGCAGAGGCATCTACGTTGTAGCGGCTGACGAGGTCCTGCTTGAACTGCTCGGCACGCTTCTGGGCATACACCTTGTTGACCTTCGGATTGCCAGTGCCCTTATCGGCGTAGCCCACAGCCTTCACTTTCACGTCTTTATACTGCTTCATAAAGTCGGCCACCTCCTTCATGATGGCACTGGGCGTCTCGTTCTCGCTGACGCGGATGCCATAGAACACCTCCTTGTGGAGTTTCACCGTCTCACGCTTCACCACAGCCTTGGGCTCGGGTTTCTTCTCGACGACGGCGGGAGCAGGCACCACCTCCTTCACAGGCTCCTCGACGACCTCACGCACCACGGGAGCAGGCTCGCTCTTGCGATACTTATGGCCGAAGCGCCAGCTGAGACCCAGCTGGGCCGTGAACTGCCAGTCGTCGGCATCGTTAGACTTCGAGTTGAAGCGGTCGTCAACAGAGTTGGCGTTCACCTCAAGCGACACGCCGAAAGGCTTCCTCACGTTAGTCTCCAGGCGCAGTCCGGCACGCAGGTTATGGTTCAGGCGGTCTTTGTCCCATGCCAGAGGAGCCAGCTTCGGGTCGAGGCTGAGGCCATTCAGCTCGTCGTTGTCCCAGGCATAGTTGACGCCTACGCCACCCAGAAGGATAACGTTCAGGGCGTGGTTGGTGCTCTTGCTGAAGAGATTGCACAGGTTTATCATCAGGTCGACACTGGGTGTCACGTATTTCCACTTATAATACTGGTCGAGGGGCTCGAAGCCACTCTTCGACTGCCATCCGTTGACGTGCAGGCGCGCACCGATGACGGGCGTGAAATAGTGACCGAAGGAGAGCGACGCCGTGGGCGTGAGGAGCTTGTCCATCGGGGCATTGGTCGACGTGAGTTGCACGCCGCCCTGTGCTTCCACGTAGGAATAAGACTTCAGTTTGTCTTGAGCAGTAGCTGCTCCTGCCATCAGCACGGAGAGTGCTGCAATAAGTAAAAATCTTTTCTGTTTCATTTCTTTAGAATTTTGATTTAGATATCCGCGTGCAAAGATACGAATAATTTCTGAGACAGTGCACATTTTGTACAAAAAAATTATTCTTCCCTGATGTTTCTGAAGTTTTTCCATCCCGGCGCTCTCCGGTAGGCAGCCGCTTTGCCTGCCGGCACGACGACAGTGGCGCCGTAGGTATCGAAGGCCCTGCGCAGATGGGGCGGATAGCGCTTGGGGCAGCGGATGGTCTGCAGGGCTGTGCAACCGGCAAAGGCGCTGTCAGCCAGTTCGTTGAGACTCTTGGGCAGACTGACGGTATGCAGGGCTGTGCAGCCCGCGAAAGCCGACGGCTCGATGCGCTTCACACCCTGCGGAATGTCGATGGTCTGCAAAGCGGTACAGCCGCTGAAGGCCCGCTCGCCTATCTCCTCCATGCGCTCAGGCAGTGCGAGGGCGGCAAGGGCCGTACATCCGCTGAAAGCCTGAGGGGCTATGTAGCGCACGTCGGCCGGCACAACCGTCGCAGCGCTGCCCGCCACCACCATCAGCTTGCCTTTCCAGGTGCAGATGATGGCATTGCAGTCGTTGCGCGAGTCGTAGTGCGTGCTGGCCGTGTCGACGCTCAGCTGCGTCAGCGCCGGGCATCCGGCCAGAGCGCCATAGGCTATGGAGGCCACCCGCTGGGGGATGACAAGCGTGGTCAGCGCTTCGCAGCCTCTGAAGGCGTCGGCCTTGATCTCGGTGATGCCCACGAAGTGGCGAAACTCCTCAAAGTGCTTCAGGGCACTCCCTTGGAAGACGGTGCCTATGTCGGTCACCTTCTTGGCGTCGATGGTAGTCATCTCAAGGGCGTCAGGCCCTATCCACCCCTGCTGCCGTGCTATGGCCATGAGCTCGGGGTTGGTCTGCATGGTGGCTATCACCGCCTTCTCCACCTTCGGCCCTTCGTCGGCAGGCTGCTTGCTGACCTGATTGATGGCCCAGAAGCAGAGCGCAAAGATGACAATGGCGGCAGCACCTCCTATCAGCCACGGCGATTTGAAGAAAGAGTTTGTGTTCATAAGCTACTTATTAAAATAAATATATGTTGTCGACAATCAGCTATCCTGCGCCTCCATGCTGGCAATCTTCTGATACTGCGACGGCGTGAGGCCTGTGATTTTCTTGAATGTGCGAATAAAGTGGCTGCGACTCTTGTAGCCCAGGCCCTCGGCGATGGTCTCGTTGGTGAGCGTGCCGTAGCGCTCCGTGTCGGTGAGCCGCTTACATATCTCCCGGATACGATACTCGTTGAGCAACGTGTTGAAATTCTTGTTCATCGACTCATTGATAACCTGCGACACCACACGGTCGTGCACGCCGATGGCCTGGGCCAGACGCTCCACGGTGAGGTCGGGCTGCGAGATGAAGTCCACGTCGTCCATCTGCTGGTAGATGCGCTCCAGCAGTTCGCTGCGCTGATGCTCGGTGAGCGAGCCCTCCCTGGCGCCCTTTCCGCCATCATCGGCTGGGGGCAGTTCTGCGTCAGGAGTATCGATGAAATCGACTGTTTTTGCAGGCGAAGGCATCGCTTCGGCAGTTGGCGTCAGGGTTGCCATGGTCTCTTTCAGCTCAGCAATCTCGCCCAGATAGGCATTCAGCTTGCGGGTGTATGTGCTGCGCAGCTGCCGCTCGGTGTCGGTCTGGCGGAGCAGCTCGTCGTTTTTGCGGTACAGCTCTTTGTTGCTCTCCCACAGGCGGCGGTTCTGTGTGACGGCAATGACCAGGAAGACGGCCACCAGCAGCAGGGCCGCAATGCTGACCACGGCCACCAGCGTGCGCGAGTCCTTCTCGTGGTTGAGCTCCACCACGCGCTTCTCGTACTTATCCACCTCGTGGAAGAACTCTATGTTCTTTATCTTCCCCAGCTCCTCGGCCGTGTTGATAGAGTCTTTCAGGTTCATGTATTCATACTTGGCGTCGCGGGCCGCCTGCGTGTTGCCCAGCTTGTTCTGGCACTCCACCTGCAGCTCGTAGACCAACATGAGCATATACATGGCACCCGAAGCACGCGTCTCGTCCTCAATGTCCTTCAGATACCGCAGCGCCATGTCATAGTCGCCCAGCGCCATGTACGACTTGGCAATATATAGCGGCGCATTGAAACTGTCTTCCCCGAAGCCGACAAGGCTGTCGGGCGGTGCCGCCCCCCGCTCAAAGATGTCGATAGCCCGGCGGTAATGACCTGCAGCGGCAGCCATCGTGCCGTCGGCCACGTTGAGGATGAACTGGTAGCGGGCGTCGTGGGGTATGCTGTCGGCGTGGCGGTA
This sequence comes from Prevotella sp., assembly GCA_017934525.1. Taxonomy (GTDB): domain Bacteria; phylum Bacteroidota; class Bacteroidia; order Bacteroidales; family Bacteroidaceae; genus Prevotella. The sequence goes on along the minus strand of JAGBJJ010000041.1, from coordinate 7,290 downwards.
GAGCTCAATCTGGCGTGCCGAGGCCCCGAGGCTGTCGAGACACCAGTTGAGGAAGATGATGTTCTGCAGCGCGTTTGACACCGACTCCCAGTTCTTCTGCTCCAAGCTGACGTTGAACGCCATGCTCAGGTATTTCTTGGCATTCTGGTAGTCATTATAAAAAAGGTATATGCCCGCAATGTTGTTATAGGTCTGGTGTATGGGCTCGTCGGCCATTTGCATGGCCTTCTTGTAGTAGGAAAAAGCCGTGGAGTAGCTGCACCTTATCTGGCAGATGCCCCCGGCATTGTTGAACGAGTAGGCACAGAGCCGCTTCTCGTCGGCGCTCATCTTCGGCGAATAGCGGTTGCCGGCTATGGTGAAGCACACCATGGCCTCGTCGAACCTGGCACTGTCGAGGAATGCATGCCCCTGCCTGTAGAGCTCACTCACCGACATGTCCTTATATCGGCCATACAGCTTTTCCATGTCTTCATAGCCCGTATCAGCACGCAGCATGCATGGTTTTGCCCAGAAAAAACAGGCAAAAAGGCACAAAATTGGTGCCCATTCCCGAATAGGCACATTTTTTATGGCAGATAACAGACCGACACTCATTATTTTTTTCTATATTTGCCTGCAAAATTACAAAACTTTTTGATTTTAACCATCATTTCAGGAAGAAAAGTAGCCGAAAACTACAAATCGAAAGCAGAAACATTTAATATTAACCAATTTGTTGTTTTTTTATGAGAAAAAGAGTTTTACTATTCACATTGGCGCTTTTCTCGCTGACAGTGGCCAACGCCCAGAATCAGCAAGAGAATGTGGCGAGTATGGAACCGGTAGAGGCTACACTCGGCAACCTCAACCCTGTGAATCCGCAGATTGTGCTTGACAACTTTGCCAAGCGTCAGCCCCTGACGGCCATGCCCAAGCGTGAAGCCGGCTTCAAGGGCTTCGCCGCCCCCATGCAGGCGCCGCGCCGCGCCGCGACCGACACGGTGCAGTATCTCGTGGCTGCCCAGAGCCATCTGAAGAACTACCAGTTTAACATCAACGGTGGCGACTTCACCACCTGGAACGCCGGCGTCTGCGTCGACGGCACCAAGGTGACCATCACCAATATGTTCAACCTCGAGGCCCAGGGCTACAGCTGGAACCCCTACCACGACGACCCTGTGGTGGGCACCTACGATGCCGACGCCAAGACGCTCACCATCTCGGCCAGCACCAGCCTCGACGACGCTACGGTGGTGGGCGGCAGCAGCTCAGCTACCATCATCGTCATCAGCGGTCCGGTGAATGAGAACGGCCAGATGGCTCCGCAGAAGAACCTGGTGTTCGATGTGGAGACCGATGCCGACGGCACCATCACGAAGCTCACGTCGCAGTATCCTATCGCCCTGCCGCAATACTACGGCACGACGACCTACGGCAATGTGAATGTCTACCGCCAATATACCATCGCTCTGCAGGGTGAGGATGCCAACCTCTTCACCGCCACTGAAGAGCTGTACCTCGGTGAGGGCTTCCCCGGCGACGTCATCACGGGCAACATCCAGCTGGTGAACCTTGGCGGTGCCGAGGCCTCGTATGTGGTCGACATCGAGTGCGACCCCGAGGGCTACATCACCTGCGAGAGCGCTACCGGCGAGGTACCGGCCGGCGGCATTGCCGACCTGACGTTTGCGCTGCAGGGCACCGACCTGAGTGACAACGTGGAAGGCATCGCCACCATCAGCTATGAAGGCGGCAACGGCGAAGGCTCGTTCGACGTGGTGCTCACGGGTAAGGTGATTCCCTATCCCGACTACTCGGCTGCCGTAAAGAAGGGCGACTTCACCTTCAAGACCAACATTGAGTGCCCCTGGGAGATGAAGACCGACGAGGAAGGCACCGCATGGGCCTTCTCGGGCCCCAAGGGCCGCGGCTCCATGACGAGCGACTTCTACGTCTACTTCAGCGTGCCTGAAGGCCAGATGGGTAAGTTCTCGTGGACGGGTAACTACAAGAACGACCCCTCTAACCGCTATTATTATAGCAACTACGCCGGCTGGTTCATCGACGGCAGCGGCACTGCTGCCATGTCTACCTCGGCACAGGGCGACCTGAGCGGAGAGCTGGAGTTCGGCCCCGGTGAGCACAGCGTGCGCTTCCAGCACCAGACGACGATGTATTCCGGCCTGGAGAACGACGGTTTCTACGTGAAAGACCTCTGCCTCGACCTGACGCAGCTCGACGGCGACGTGGCTGAAGTGAAGACCGAGACCGTGCAGTTCGGACAGTTTATCCTCGACGAGAACGGTGCCGCCGACGGCAACCAGACCATCATCATCCAGAACCGCGGCTCCAACACGCTGACGCTGAAGAGCATCAAGAGCGACAACGACGAGTTCACCGCCGACGACAACGTGGAAGGCGTGGAGACACTGCAGGATATGGTCATCCCCGTCTACTTCTCTACCAAGACGGCCGGCCGTAAGAGCGCCACGTTCACCATCGAGACTTCGGCCGGTACGTTCACCGTGCCCGCCACGGCCAGCGTCATCGAGATGCCCGACTTCTCGCAGATTGTCACCGAGGGTCTGGAGTACATGACCTTCGAGACCAACCCCAGCCACCCCTTCATCGTGGAAGACGGCAAGGCCTTCAACCTCGACTGGGACGAGCCTGACCTCACAGCTTCGCAGTATGGCGACTACACGCAGTTCACCATCAAGTTCGACATCCCCGAGGGAAAGCAGGGCGTCTTCGAATGGGACGGCCAGGTGTGGGGTAACCCCATCGACAACACAGGCTACACGCACTACAGCGGCGACTACGGCATGTGGGAATTCAACCACCAGCCTCTGACGGGCTATGGTTATGGCAGCTCAGGCAGCAGCTATTTCTTTGCCGGCGAGGAAGAAGGCACTCCTGGCATGGCCGGCTCCAACAGCATCGACGAGTACTGGGTCAAGAACCTGTCGTGCGTACCCGGCAGCCACTCCTTCTCCTTCCGCTACAACCACAATGGCGACGGCGTGACCTTCGGGAAGAACCGCCTGGAGATTAGCAATGTGCGCCTCCACGTCATCGACTTCAAGGACCACGACGTACAGCTTCTGACCGAGGGTACCGTGGAGTTCGAGCCCTCCTACGTGGGCCCCGAGCGCTACACCACTGCTACCGTGCAGCTGAAGAACATCGGCAGCCAGGTGCTGAGCATCGACAGCATCAGCGCCCAAGGCGAGAACTCGCCCTTCTACGGCATCGTGCCCCAGGGGTATAACAACGAGGTGCAGTATAACAACACCATGGACGTCACGCTGTGGTTCTATCCCAGCGAGGTGGTCGATGAGGACACGGAGTACACCGACAACGTCATCATCTACACCAATGCCGGCGAGGTGACAGTGCCCGTAAAGGGTGTGACCAAGGGCTCGAAGGGCATCCTGCTCATAGGCGACTTTGAGGACAACGCCTACGGCTGGAGCCTCTACGACCGCGACGGCGACGGCCGCGACTGGAGCCTCGGCTCGGGCCTGTGGGGCAGCCTGCCTGAATATTGCCACAGTGGCAAGCAGTGCCTCGGCTCTGTCTCCGGCAGCAGCTACGACGGCAACCTGGAGCCCGACAACTGGACCTTCTCCATCGGCGTGGATGTGCCTGAGGACGGCGCCGTGCTCACCTGGTATGCCGCCGCTCACCACCACGAGCGCTACGCTGAGAACTACAGCGTCTATGTCGCTGAGGACTTCAGCGATCCCGCTAAGCTGGGCGACCTGACACCGGTGTTCACCGAGACGCTGCCCGCCGAGGCTGCCGACGAGTGGCTGTTCCACTCGGTCGACCTGAAGGACTATGCCGGCAAGACCGTCTTCATTGCCTTCCGCCACCACGACTGCACAGGCCAGTATGTGCTGAAGCTCGACGACGTCTTCGTCTACACCTCTGACAAGTGGAACGACATCACCACCGGCGTGTCGCCCGTCAGCGGCCTCGACAACGTGGTGAGCCGTGAGTACTTCAACGCTGCCGGCCAGCGTGTCGACCGTCCCGTCAATGGCATCAACATCGTGCGCCAGACCATGAAGGACGGCTCTGTGAAGTCAGTGAAGTTCATGATGAAGTAACCCCTCCCTGTGTCCCCCCGAGGGGGGGAGGTGCCAGGCAGAATCCTGTGCCGGGCATCTCCCCCTCGGGAGGTTTAAACCACTAATAAACCCAACAACAAATGAAGAAGTTATACACATTCCTTTTTGCGCTGATAGCTCTTTGCTCTACGGCCAGCGCACAGATTACCGGACTGAACGTGGGCTACTGCGACGGACAGCTGCAGACCTCTACCGACCAGTCGTTCGGTACGAAAGAGAAGAACACGTGGGTCAGCGGCGCCATCTATCTGCCCGCCGGCGACGTGAACACCTATGCCGGCAACCGCATCGACTCTATCCGCGTGGGACTGGCCCAGAAGCTGGGCATCAGCGAGATGAAGGTATGGGTGCGCCAGACCCTCGACGGCGAAAACCTGGCCGAGGGCTCCCTGCAGAAAGCCGACCTCGTGAAAGGCTGGAACAACGTGAAGCTTGACACGCCCTACGAGATTCCTGCCGACAACACCAACGGTCTCTACATAGGCTACTCTACCTATCAGACCTCTTCCAACTACGGCATGTCGGTACTGAAGACGCCCACGCCCAACGCCCTCTGGGTGCAGTTAGGCACCGAGGCCGAATGGACCGACCGCAGCAGCGAGGGCACGCTCTGTCTCGAGGCCATGGTAGCCGGCAACCAGCTGCCTAAGCTCAACCTGCGCCTGCTGTCGCTCACGGCTCCCACCGACTATGTCATCATGCGCGGACAGCTCACCGTCAGCGGCATCGTGAAGAACATGGCTCTGCAGACCGTCACCGGCTTCGACGTGGAGACCCGCATCGACGGTGTCGACGAGGTCTACACCTCGCACGTCGACCTCACTCTGGGCTACCTCGAGGAGGACATGTTCAGCTACACCATACAGCCCGCCATCAAGCAGGCCGGCAAGGGCCACGTCACCGTCACCATCACCGGCCTGACCGAGGGTGCCGATGAAAATATGGACGACAACACCGCTGAGCGCGACTTCGACATCGTGGCCGAAGACTTCACCCGCCGCGTGCTCGTCGAGGAGTTCACCACCGAGCAGTGCCCCAACTGCCCGCGCGTGGGCACCTATCTGCACAACATCCTCAGCGAGCAGAAGTACAGCGAGGGCGTCGTGGCCGTGTGCCACCACTCGGCCTACTACACCGACTGGCTCACCATCCCGAGTGACAACAGCCTCACCTGGTACTTCAACGACGGCGGCGCTACCTACGCTCCTGCCATCATGGTCGACCGCTGGGCCGACGAGGGCAGCACGACGCCCGTGTTTAACCCCTCATCGGAATCGGAGTTCAGAAACGCCATCGACTACCGCATGAAGCAGACGGCCTTCGTGTCGCTCGACGTGCAGGCTAAGCTCGACACGACCAACAACGTGGTCAACGTGCTCGTGCAGGGCAGCCGCTCGAAGGAGGACTTCACCGTCAATCCCGCCCGCATCACCGTGTGGCTCATCGAAGACAACATTGCTGCCCACAGTCAGGCCGGTGCCAATTCATGGACCCACCAGCACGTCAACCGTGCCATCAACAACACCTGGGGCGACGTCATCGAGTGGCAGGGCAACGACTATGTCTACGAGTGTCAGTTCAAGATGCGCGCCGACTATAAGCTCGAAAACCTCAGCGTGGCTGCCATGGTCTTCGATTACGACAGCGAGGATGCCACGAAGAACGAGGTGATGAACGCCAACCAGGCGCCCGTCACCGAGGGCGAGATTGTCACTGGTATCAGCAACGTGGAGCGCCAGGCTTCTGCCGACGAGGTCTACGACCTGCAGGGCCGCCGCCTCAGCCGGGCGCAGCATGGCCTTAACATCATCCGCACTGCCGACGGCAAGCTGCGCAAGGTGATGATGAAGTAAGGGTACCCTATCACATACATAAGAATCAGAGAATTGGCTCGCGCCTGCTGCAAACAGAGGGGCGGGCCAATTCCTTTTTGACCCGCCCTCCACCAACTGCGACTGTTCAGCAAATCTTGAAAAACACTACACGAAGTTAACGAAGTTCATATTCAGAACCACGAATTACACGAAGTTAACGAAGTTCATATTCAGAACCACGAACTCCTTTATTTTTCAAGAAAAAATGCTTTATTCACTTTCCGCCAAACAATATACAGTCACCCGTTTTTCAGGGAATATAAATCATTTTTCATCTGCGCATCAACTTTCTCACGCTGCCGTCGGCACCGCGGACGATGCTCACGCCATGGCTGGCACCAGCCTGGCGGCGGCCCTGCAGGTCGTAGGTGCAGCCATCACTCAATGTTGTGCCACCATGCCAGCCACGTTCAGTTAGCACGCTTGTTATTCCTGTGGCTACAGACTCATACTCCACGGCGAAGTCCGACGTCTTATCACCGTCAGATACGGAGAAAGCACAAACCTGACCGTTCCCCTCATCCAACGTATACGACAGCTCCCACTGTGCTGACCGTACAAAGGGAAGATAAGAAATGTCATCCTGCACGTCTGAATGCTCCGCATGGAATTCATCGTCGATTTCTATATGCAAGCTCGTCAGCAGGTGTTCGCCTGTTTGTCCGTAGTAACCATTTGCCAGGCCTCCCAAGGGAATCACATGATAATAAGTCAGAAACAGCAGCAGCGGTGAGCAGAGAATGCGATTTGCAGCTGTCTGCCGCTCATCGTACGTACAGGTGAAGTTGCCTACACGTTCACCACCGCTGATAATTTCACCTCCCGTCAAATCACAGCCGTCCCATTCGAAGACTAACTGCACGGGATTGCTGAAATCAATGGTTACCGATGTCATTCTAACAGCAGGAAAAAACAAGGATTCTCTCAAATTATGTTTACTGCGTTAATATTTCTATTTCCGCTCCTACTGCCACCTCCGTGTCACTTTCTATAATAGCCTCTTTTGCATGGTTGCCACTGGAATTGTTCTTATTTCTCATTCTTCACTTCTCATTTAGAAATTACCTTCCTCACCGTGCCGTCGCCCAGCCAGACAATAGTAATGCCTGATCTCTGAAGGTGATTTCAGTTGCAACACAGAAAAAACTACAAATAGTAAAAAAGGAAGGGTTTCATTTTTAAGTTCTTTTATAGTGTTTTAATTGAGGTGAGTTCGATTGCATAATACTCATGCCCAGCAGGGCCTATCTTCGTGTTCTTTATCTCGTGCACTTCACCCGAGAAGACAACTTTTTTAT
>JAGBJJ010000040.1 GCA_017934525.1 Prevotella sp. | reverse complement strand
GTAGGGCTGAAAGCCTTTGAGGATTATGTGAAAGCGCTGAAAAGCTATCTGAATGTAAAAAAGACATGACCGTTAGATAGTCGCAACCGCTTTATTACATCAGTTCGGGTATAATTTTGAATATCTCATCCAAATTTATACCCGAATTGATATATTATTCGCAATAAATACTACTGCGCTTTATTGGAAAAGCGAAAATGCGTTTTGGGCATTCGTGCCTGAAATGGCGCGGCGCATGCGCAGGATGTCGTGGACGTTGCGGATGATGCTCATCGTGCCGAGGCTCAGCAGCAGGGCGAGGACGGTGGCCGAGAGGAGGCGGGAGTTCTGGGCGAGCCACAACAAGAGCCCCGACTGGACACGGACGGTGAACAGGGGCACGTCGGCAGGCATCGACAAGACGAAGACCAGGGTGACGGCTCCGCTGACGAGGCCCACGACGAAGGCGGCAACCATCGCCAGTTTGTAGCGGCGAAGCGTGGCCTCCTGATGCTGGCGGACATATTCCACGGCATCGAGGCGGCGGGTGAGTGTGGCCATGAAGTCGGCCTGGTCGTCGAAGTGGGGTTGTTGGGTGAGGAAAAGTTCCTCAAGTGCTTTGTCTTTTGTCATAGCTTCAGTATCTCCTTGCTGTTTACTCATAACTTCAGTCTTTCTTTAAGTTTGTCACGGCCTCGCGAGAGCTGCTTTTTCACAGCATCCTCCGTGGCGTCGGTGATGGCGGCAATCTCCTTGATGTCGTAGCCGCTGAGATAGTAGAGCGTGATGGCCGACCGCTCCTTGGGCGGCAGGGTGCGCAGGGCGAGGTAGAGGCTCTGGTGCTCGAAACTGCTGTCGGCGGCATTGGGGCTGACGAGCGTCCGCGCCTCGTCGAGCGTCGCAACCGTGCGCAGGCTTGCCCTGTGGTTGAGGAACGTGTTGTGGGCAATCTTGAAGATCCACGAGCGGAAGCGGCCTCGGTCCTGATAGCCTGCCGACGAGAGGTAAGCCTTCACCAGCACGTCCTGCGCCAGGTCGTCGGCATCGCCCTTGTTGCCGCAGCAGAGGGCGAGCAGGAAGCCGCGAAGTGCCTCCTGCTCACGCTCTACCAGGGTGATGAACTGCTCGCGTGTCACTTGTTCTCGGCTTGTGCTACCAGTAACTGCTCCTCTGCCTCCATCTCCTTGGCCAGCATCCGCCTGCCAATGTTGTAATTAACAAGGATAGCGATGCCTATGCCTGAAAGAACTGCTCCGATTAGGCTGAATTGTTGAAGTGCATAAGTCGGCATTCCGCCAACAAAGGCCTGAACGATGCAGAAGCCTATCAAGGCAACACCGAGGAAAGTAATGATACTGCCCCACAGCAGTTTCGACAACAGTTTCTCCTTCAGCAGTTTCTTCTTGGGCGAAATCTTCTTCATCAGTTCCTCGATGTCCATATCGGGGTTCTTCTCGATGGCGGCCAGCACAATCTGTGTGCGCTGGTTAGTCTCGTTCATCTTCTTGCGGATGTCAAGCCACACGATCATAATGGGCAGCACGCATCCGCAGGCAATAGGTACTAAGATGGCAACTAATTCTTTCATAATTCTTTTTTCTTTTTATAGTTATACTTTTGTTTTCTTGAACCGATTCACTATAATAACAGTTCAAGGAGACAAAAGGTGACGCCGGAAAGGATATTTGACTGGAATACCCTTTGGCGGTTCATCTTAATGCTGACTTCAAAATGTTCTTCAGCAGATAAGTGGCGTTCTGATTGCGGGCCACACCCTCGGAGAGGCGATAGGTGTAGGTGATTTCGTCGGAGAGCCGTATCTCAAAGCAGTAGTTGTGGAAACGGTCGGGATACTGCTCCTGCATCTTCGACAGCTCGAGGTCGTGGGTGGCGATGATGCCGGTGACGGGGAGCGACGCTACGGACTGGAGGAACAGGCGCGAGCCGTTGAGCTTGTCGAGCGAGTTGGTGCCCTTCAGGATTTCGTCGAGGATGATGAGCGTGTGGCGGTTCTGCCGGCAGGTCTCGATGAGCTGTTGCAGCCGGAGCAGTTCGGCGTTGAAGTAGCTGATGCCGTGGGCGAGGTCGTCGGTGGTGCGCATGCTGCTGAACAGCGAGAAGAGCGAGACGCGCAGGCTGTCGGCAAAGACGGGCAGGCCGCAGGAGGCCAGCACATAGTTGATGCCAATGGAGCGGAGGAAGGTGCTCTTACCCGCCATGTTTGCGCCAGTGACGATGTAGTAGTGGAGGTCGGCGATGGTGAAGTCGTTGCGCACGGCCTTCACGCCTAGGAACGGATGATAGAGTCCGCGCGCCTCATAGACCACCTCGTCGGCATCCACCAGTTCGGCATCCGTGGCCGCCGGCTCGTTGTAGCGGAACGTGGCCATCGACACCAGCGCGTCGAAATGGCTCACGGCGGCTATCCACTCCTCAATATGCCCCATATAGCGGTCTTGCCAAAGCAGGAAGCGGCGCACGATGAAGTAGTCGGCCAGGTAGAGGGCATTGGAGATGGGCACCCAGATTTCGTTGCGCTGGTCGAGGGCGTTGATGATGCCCTTCAGCAGTTGGAAGGACTTCAGCGCATCCTGCTCGTCGGCCGACAGCTGGCGGATGATGTCGCGCCCCTCGCGGCTCTTCAGGTCGGCGGTCACTATCAGCATGATCATGTTGACGTAGATGCCTAATCGCGGCAGGATGATGTTGATGCATTGACTGATGCGCTTCAGCGTACGGCCGAAGAGCAGATAGACCGCCAGGATTTGTAGCAGCACCCAGAGCATGGGGAATGTTCCTGACAACGGCCCAAAGACGGCTCCGGCCAATAGCCCGTAGAAGACGAGGATGCTCCCGACGGCAACGATATGGGTGAGCCGATGGGCGGCGAGACTAGGCATCTGCATCTGCTGCACCGCGCGCAGGGCTTCAAGAATGTCAGCCGTATCAATCTGCCGTCCACGACCTTGCGCCATGAATGCCGTCCGCAGCGGCTCCCTTTCCGACAACTCGCGGATGGCCTCGCGCCGCGCCTCAATCTCGCCGATGGTCCTCACCCGCGTCTCGGCCAGTTCCTTTGCCAGGAAATCGCTACCGCCAGTCGTCACGGTGCGGTTGATGCGGTGGAAGAGCGACTGCGGCCCGAAGATGTCGAGGTCGAGCGCGAACTCGTGGCGGGGATTCACGTATTGCTCGCCGGAGGGGAAGCCGGAGAAGTCGCCGCCGAGATAGCGCAGCTCCTTCTGATAGACGCTGCGCAGGCTCTCCTTCTCGTCCGACATCCGGCTGTTCCGGCTGTCGCGCCTTCGTATCGCCACGTAGGCAGCGATGAACAATAACGCCACCACCAGCGCCGCCGCATTGCTCCACATCGTATAGGCCACCACGCAGCCAACGGCCAGACCGACGGCAGCCAACTCCAGCACTACCACCAGTCGGTTGTACTTGTTAAGCTGCCGGATTTCCTCCGTCAGCGTCTTGATGCGCCCGGTGTATAGTTCCCTTGGAGTCAAAGCCTGTCTGTATTGCTCGTGAATCTCTGTCATGATTGCTGTAGATTATCTTTTGGGGGACAAAGATACTAAATATCCTTGAATTATGAACTTTTTTCGTCTTTTCGTGTAGCAAATCGTACCTTTGTGGCGACTAAAGGACAAATGTCGAACAAAAACACCGAGACAATGAACCAGAACGAGCAAGATTTTGAGCGGCAGGCACGTCGTTGAAGCAGTGCCGGCCGTGAGGCAGGCACTGCTGTCATCAACATAATACCCCATGGTTCCACGATGGTGTTACTCCGTCTTGATGCTGTTGACGGGGTTCTCGTTGGCGTTCTTCCAGCTCTGGTAAGTCACTGTCAGCATGGTGATCAGCGTGATGAGCAGGAAGGACACCACGAACAGCAGGGGCGGGACGGAGGTGCGGACGGCGAAGCCCTCGAGCCAGTGCTGGCCCAGCAGGTAGCCGATGGGAGCCGCCACCACGAAGCAGCCCAGCAGGATGTAGAGGTATCGCCGCCAGAACATCATCAGGATTTCCTTCGTAGAACTGCCGAACACCTTGCGGATGCCAATCTCCTTGCGGCGGTACTCGCTCTCGAACATCGTCAGGCCAAACACACCAATGATGCTGATGAGGATGGCCAACAGCGAGAACAGCAGAATCTGCTGGGTGAAGAGCCTTTCCTGACGGTACGATTCCTCCAGCACATCGTCCACGTAGCGCAGGTCGCTGACCTCAAGCTCGTTGTCGTGCTCGTATTTAAGCACCGTCTCTAGCACTTTCTCTTTGGCCTCGCGCTTGTCCACGCCCTTCGCCACGCGCACTAAGAGATGGTTGCGCCAGAAACCTTCCTTCGAGTAGTAGCCATCACGGCTGGGCACCAAGAAGGCGATGGGCTGCTGGCTGTCGTCCACGCGCAGGGTGGCATACTTAATGTCCTCGCAGAAACCGACGACGGGCATGTCTTCGTCGTTGATAGGCTTATCGACGGCAAGCCAGGGATATTTCTTCTTGGCCGACTCATTAAAGATATACACATCGCCATCAGTCTGGCGGAAATTGCGGCCCTCCACGATGTCGATGCCCATCACGCTGAGGAAACGCCAATCGACGAAGACGCAGGTAAACGTCATGTGCTTGTCGCCCTCGCCCCTGCCCCACGTCTGGTAGCGGTCGTTGCTGCCCAAGACGCTCTGGGCCAGGCAGGCTCCCTCGATGCCGGGAATCTTGCGCAGGTCGGCATCGATGGCATCAGCATGATTGCGCGTGTCGGGCGCTGTCGGCACCACCATCACTTCGTCCTTGTCGAAGCCGTAGTCGGTGTGGAAGATGAGATAGCTCTGCAGATACATGATGCCCACGCCGATGACCAGCATGAACGACACGACGAACTGCAGGCAGATCAGCGAGGTGCGCAGAACTCGACCCTTGGGCGACAGACCGAACGAGCCCTTCAGCACCATGGCCGGCGGGAAGGACGTGACGTAGTACGACGGATAGGCCCCGGCCAACAGTCCCACC
>JAGBJJ010000005.1 GCA_017934525.1 Prevotella sp. | reverse complement strand
TTGGACTTTAGACTTTAGACTTTGGACTTTGGACCTTAGACTTTAGACTTTTAATACTCTACATCATTCCTTGCAGTGCGGCGTGACGATGCTGAGCGTTACTTCTAAAATGCTCAGCACTCAAATCTACGAGGGGTGGGCGCTGCGCACGTATTACTCCTCCCTGGACTGGGAGGAGTTTTCTCGGCGCTCTTGCTACTCATCATTCGGCACTGTAGACTTTAGACTTTTAACACTCTACATCATTCCTTGTAGTGCGGCGTGGCGATGCTGAGCGTTACTTCTAAAATGCTCAGCACTCAAATCTACGAGGGGTGGGCGCTGCGCCGTATTACTCCTCCCTGGACTGGGAGGAGTCCTCTCGGCGCTCTTGCTACTCATCATTCGGCACATAACTCAACTTTTTCTACTCCACAACTCCTTACTCCACAACTACTACTCAACTTCCGTAAGTTGAGTCACATAATACGCTTGTTCTAACACTTTGTTGCGCAAGGCCGGGGAGAGATCGTCGTGGCGGCGCAGAAAGTCGTCTACCAGTCGGCGGGCCTCGGCAGAACGATGGGCTGAGAGCAGGGCCGACAGCCAGTTGGAGGGGAAGAAGATGCCACCCGTGCGCTGTATCTCAGGCAACAGCTCCAGGGCGGGTGTGATGTAACGCAGGTTGCGGGGCGCACGGCTGCTATGGCTGAGTAACGACAGCAGACTGGCAGCCCAGGGCTCCACCACACGGTTGCGGCGGTCGGCCAGCGAAAGGAAGAGCGAGTCCTGCGCCTCGACTGAGGGGTTGCAGGCCCGCGACACATAGTCGTATTCACGCTGACGGTCGACATTCTGCAGGCGGCTGCGCTGCTGACTGATGATGGCCTGCCAGCGATGAGGCTGCATGATGGCCAGGTGGTACGACATCGACGTGTAGTCGCGCTCGCTGAGCAGCGGGTGGCTCTGCGCATGCCAGACGGCATAGAGCGTGTCGAGCACCTGCGCATCGGTGGCCGTCTGCCCCAGCAGGCGCCACAGCTGCTGACGCACCGACGGCAGCCGGTGGGCGGCGGCCAGGCTGAGCAGGCGCCGCTCGCAGGCCGCGCGGCCTGTGGTGAGGCGGCTCATGACCGACGAGATATAGGCACAACATGTGGAGGCCACCAGCGCATCCGACTCGCAGGCAAGGCCCTGCAGCAGCACCTCCAGCGTCTGGCTGGCCGGCTGGCGCCCCATCAGGTAGTTTTCGTAGAGCGTCATCATCAGAGCATAGCGATGGGTGTCGCCCCCGACGAGCAGACTGTCGACGGGAGGGGCAAGGAAGCGCCCATAGCCGCGTCCGTCGTAGTTGGGGATGACACGCCGCACCCTTTCGCCGAAGGGCACGCTGACAGCCGTGTCACACAGGTCGACGTCGACGACGCGCAGCCCCTGCAGGGTCTCGAGCCCCACCTTCACGTGTTGCTGCCACACCAGGCCGCGCCCCAGCGGGTCGGTCTGGCGCATATGCAGCATGCCGCCGCGCCACCAGGTCTCTACCGTGGGCAGCGCTCGCTGCTTCACCCAGGCATGGCTGAACTGCGCGAGGGGGGCCTGCGGCGCCACCTCAGAGAGCACGCCGATGAGGTCGTCCCACGTGGCGTTGGCATAGGCGAAGCGCTGCAGGTAGCGCTGCAGGCCGAGACGGAAGCTGCTTGGGCCCATCAGTTCCTCCAGCTTGCGCATCATCACGGGGGCCTTGTCGTAGATGATGTTGCCGTAGAGCAGGCCCGCCTGGTTGAGGTTGGCCAGCGGCTGCTGTATGGGGTGGGTGCCGTCGGTGCGGTCGGTATGCAGCGCGGGCACCTGATAGGTCTTTAGGAAGCTGAGGTCGTGGTTGAGGTCGGGAAACTGCTCTTCGGCTATCTTGGCCGCCATGAGGTTGGCGAACACCTCCTTCGTCCACACATCGTCGAACCAGCGCATGGTGACGAGGTCGCCAAACCACATGTGGGCTGTCTCGTGGGCGATGAGCTTCAGGCGGTTGAGCTCCTCGTCGGGCGTGGGGTGCTGGCCCAGGAAGATGGTGCGGTCGTTAAGCTGGATGGCGCCCGGATGCTCCATGCCGCCGAACTGATAGCCCGGCACGGCCACGGCGCCGTAGCTGCTGAAGGGATAGGGCATGCCCGTGTAGGCTTCGAGCCAGCGCAGCGACAGGGCCATTTGGTCGAAGACGAGAGGCAGCTGCGCCACCTTCTGTGGGTCGGTCTCGCGGTGGAGCAGCGTCAGGCGGCGGCCGTCGCGCTCGGTCTCCACCCTGCTAAACCTGCCCGCCGTGAAAGAGAAGAGGTAGGTGGGCAGAGGGTGGTCTTCGTCGCTGCTGATGGCGGTCCACCCCTCAGGCAGCGCCAGGCGGAGGCGGAACAGGGCCTTCAGGTCGGGCTGGTCGAAGCAGGGGAAGCAGGAGCGCGCATGGTCGGGCACGAAGAGGGTGTAGAGATAGTCGTCGTGGCGGTTGAGTGCCTGGTCGGTGCTACGGAAGCTGAGCGTCACGGTGTTGCGCCCCTTGCGCAACAGGCGCCGGGACAGCAGGATATGCTCGTCGGTGCAGCGCAACGCAGCCGACCGGCCGTTCACCTGGGCCGCCGCGTCGAGCTCGCCCTGGAAGTCAAGCACCACGTCGGCCCGGTGCTGCAGAGTGAAGCTGATGGTGACGGTGCCCGCCACGGGCCGCCCCATCTCGTCAGGCACGCTGAGTGCCAGGTTGTAGCTGACATGGCTGAGCTGCCCGGCGCGCGCCACGGCCAGCTCGCGGCTTACGCCGGCAGAAAGCAATTGCGCCGCTGCCGGGCCAGTGCCCAGCAGCAGCGCAATCAGCAGTGTAAGGTATAGGTGTCTCATCAGTTGATGCTGTCGGTGGTTTCTTCATCGTCGAGGTGGGGCTTCGCCATGCGCGACCAGTAACTGCTGTCATACGACCAGGGGTCGTCGTTGTAGTCGTAGCGCACCAGGCTGATTTGTATGGCACCGTCGTAGGTGGAGCCGTAGAGGCGATTGTCGCGCACGTAATAGCCGTCGATGACCAGTTCGGTGCCGTCGGCATACTCCAAGTAGATGTTGCCATACTCCACAAACCATCTGAAGTTGTAGGTCTTCACCGTGCCGTAGTGGTCGTAGTCTACCTCGCGGCCCCGTCCGCTATAGCGGTCGCCCTGGAAGAACTCGAACATGGTGGAGTACTCGCGGTCGCGCACGCTCCAGTTGAAGCGGTTGTAGTAGACCTCGCTGAGCTGGCCTACCCAGCGCCCTGTGATGTCGTAGGCGATGTAGGCGTCTTCATCGCCCACCCAGTCGCAGCTCGTAAATGTCATCATGGCCATCAGTGCCACGAGCATCGTCTTCGTATAAGCATACATTGATTTCATCGTCGTTATAGTATTAAATTGTTATGATGTTGCAAAGGTACGTATTTTCATTGAGCCTGCAAAAGGATTATCCCTATTTTTTAGTAGGGATTTTCCGCAGCAGCCCTGCCGACAGCAGGGTGAGCGCACCCAGCGCGAAGGTGAGGGCAAAGAAGTTGGCATAGCCCACCGCCTCTTGCAACGCACCGGCGCACACGCCGCTCAGCAGCAGCGAGAGGGCCATGAGCGACTTGCCGTACTCACGCCAGGCAATGTGCCGCAGCAGCCAGAGGTAGGCTGCAAAGCCGAAGCCGAAGGCTGTCTGCTCGGCCACCACACTCAGACATACCACATGGAGACCGCCGGGCTGTCGGAGGCTGAGCAGCAGGTAGACGGCGCCGGGCACGAGCATGGCAGCAGCCATGGGCCACTGGCAGCGATGCCAGCCGAAGCGCCGTATAGCAAGCGTGCCCAGCAGCCCCCCTGCGGTGAGGCCGATGATGCCGAGCGTGCCCATGACGAGGCCGAATTCCTGCGGCGAAAGTCCCAGGCCGCCGCCTCGCAGCGGGGTCATCAGGAAGAGCACTGACACCTTAGCCTGCATGCCCTGGGCGAAGGCATAGAAGAAGAGGTAGGCCACCAGCCGCCAGACACCCCCTGTGGCGGGAACGGCCGACGGGGCGGCAACCCCTGCGCCAGAGGCGACGGCAGATGGCAGACGGTACGCATGCCACACGAAGAGCAACAGGAAAAGAGCCGCCACCAGGAAGAACACCAGCTGCCACGAGAAGCGCACGTCGTTGCGGAAGAACACCTGCAGGTTGCCCGCCATCATCACCAGCACACCCTGCCCCACCACAGAGGCGAACTTGCGCGACAGCTCGCGCATCAGCCGATGGTGCCCTTGGTCGTCACCGTGGGCCGACAGGGCATCGGCCGCCACATTGTGTATAGCCGTCAGGAAGGCCGTCAGCATGAGCAGGGCGAAGAGCTGCCACACCGAGGGGAAGGCGAAGGCCATGGCGACGAACGACGCTGCCAGCAGCAGCTGCGTGAGGAGCACCCAGCGGCGCCAGTCGAGCGCGGCGGCCACACGCGGTTTCCACCAGCACTTCAGCACCCAGGGCAGATGGCACAATGCCACGAGCCCCACGGTGAGGGCCACGCCGAGACCCAGCTGGCTGAACATGAGCAGCGAGATGACCGTCACGACGACGTAGGCCATGCCCTTCGCAAAGTGAAGGGTGGCCAGCCATGTTGCAGGGGGTCTCGTGGCGCTCATGTCAGGTTTGTTTCTTTCCGTATTCGGGGTCTATCTTCAAGAAGGCACAGACGGCAAAGGTAGCTGCACAGCAGATAATTGTCCAGATGAAGAAGTGGCGGTAGCCTATGGTCTCCTGCAGCCAGCCGGCCATCATGCCGGGCAGCATCATGCCCAGGGCCATGAAGCCGGTGCACATGGCGTAGTGCGACGTCTTGCGCTCGCCTTCAGAAATGTAGATGAGGTAGAGCATGTAGGCCGTGAAGCCGAAGCCATAGCCAAACTGCTCTACGAAGACGCAGGCACTCACCACGGCGAGGCTGCCGGGCTGGGCGTAGCTCAGGTAGACATAGACCAGGTCGGGCAGCGTGATGGCGGCCACCATAGGCCACAGCCACTGCTTCAGGCCGCCCCGCGCCGCGGCAATGCCGCCCAGGATGCCGCCAATGGTGAGGCCGATGATGCCTACGGTGCCGTAGACCAGACCTACCTCGCCCGTGGTCAGGCCGAGGCCGCCTTTGTCGACGGGGTCGAGCATGAAGGGGTTGATGAGCTTCACCAGCTGCGCCTCGGGCAGACGATAGAGCAGCATGAAGAGGATGGCCACGAGGGCATGCTTCTTGGTGAAGAAGGTGCGGAAGGTGTCGACGAACTCCCTGAGGATGGTGGAGGCCGTCACCTCGCTCGACGGCTTGTCGCTGGCCGGCTTAGGCAGTATGAACTGGTGGTAGAGGGCAGCGAGGAAGAAGAATGCCGAGAGCACGAGGAACACCACGAGCCAGGCGAAGGGGATGTTGCCCGAGAGACCCTCGAAGGTGGCCGTGACGGGCTGCTTCAGCTTCGGGTCGACCGCGACGAGCAGCAGCGCCTGGCGGTCCCAGTTGTCTTTCGTAAACTCGAAGCGGGTGGCGGCCGCGTCGAGCTTCACGCTCTGGTCGCCACTCTTGAAGGCCATGTTCAGCACCACGGGGTCGTCGCCCTCCGGACGGCGGGTGAGGCTGACGCCGACGAGCTGCTGACGGGCAGTGAGCGACGCCGCGCTGCGGGGGGCCTCGCCGAAGTGTGTGCGCAGCCACTGGGTGAAGCCCTCCAGCCGGCGGTCGAGCCAGCCGGGCGCAGCCTCAGCCTGTGCCACGGTGGCCTGCGGCTCTTCACGCTGCACAAAACCATTGGCCTCATTCTGGCTCCTGACGTAGTCGGTCGATGCCTCGCCGCGCTCCACGGGCGCGAAGACGAAGCAGGGGGCGTCGGTTGGCTGGGGCGAGGCGGTGCTCACCGCTATCTGCCTTCCGTCGGTATCTACGCGTAGCAGGGCCGGCTCCAGGCCGCTACCCATCTCGATGAGTCCGGCCAGGATGACCAGCAGACCTTGTCCGGCCACGGTGGCTATGCGGTAGAACGTGCTGCGTATGCCCACATAGAGCGACTGCTCGTGGGCATCGAGGGCGTGCATGTAGTAGCCGTCGGCGGCAATGTCATGGGTGGCCGAGGTGAAGGCCACCAGCCAGAAGGCTGCCAGAGACAGCTGGAAGAACAGCGAGGTGGGCAGCGTGAAGGCTATCAGGGCGAAGCCGATGGCAATGATGAGCTGCATGGTCACCGTCCACCAGCGCTTGGTCTTCATCAGGTCGACGAAGGGGCTCCAGAAGGGCTTGATAACCCACGGCAGATAGAGCCAGCCGGTGTAGAGGGCTATGTCGGTATTGGAGACGCCCATGCGCTTATACATGATGGTCGAGATGGTCATCACGGCCACGTAGGGCAGTGCCTCGGCCATATAGAGAGTGGGAATCCATGCCCACGGGGAACGCTTATTACTCATAGTTCAGAGTTCGCAGTTGTTTACTTAATACACCTTTTTCACCTCAGCTCCACGGTAGTAGTAGAGCAGAATCTCGTCATAGCGCTTGCCTTGCTCGCCCATGACGGCGGCACCTATCTGGCAGAGCCCCACGCCATGGCCCCAGCCACGGCCACGGAGCGTGAAGCCGGCAGAGGTCTTCTCTACGGTGAAGTTGGAGCTGAGCAGATGGGTCTCGCTCAGCGCACGGCGTATTTCGAGCTCCTTGCCTATGACGAATGAGCGCTTGGTGCCCACGAGGCGCAGACGCCAGATGCGGCCGCTCTTGCCGCGATCGAGCGGCACCAGGTCGGTGATGTCGCCCAGGTCGAGCTTCAGCTTGCGGCTCACGAGCTCAGTGAGCTGCTCGCGGGTGTAGTCTACCTGCCACTCGTAGAAATCCGACGTCTCCTGGTCGTAGTCGTTGAGCACCTGTTGCAGCACGCGCTGGTCGCTGGTGTTACAGTAGGGGTCGGGCACGGAGACGAGATAGGGCTTCGGACTGTTGTCCCAACAGTACTGGAACTCCTCGGTCTGCCCGCCGCAGCACTTCGAGAAGCGGGCGTCGCAGAGCTCGCCGCCGTAGGTGAGCACCTGTCCGCGGGTGGCCCTGACGGCCTCGGCCACCTGGGGCAGCGAGGCGCGGGTGATGCCCTGGTAGCGCTGACAGTGGTCGTCGGCACAGACGTCGAAGAGCGTGTGGTCTTCGCGGTCATACCAGCGCAGCAGCTCGTCGTCTTTCTTCACGAATGAGAAGAAGCCGTCTTTATGCTCCTTGTGCATCTGGTGCAGCAGCCACGAGCGCGAGATGACGGCATGAGCCTTGAGCAGCTCGGGCGACGACGTGGCGCTCATCTCGCTCGAGATGACGCTCTCGAGGTATTGCTCTACGGGCAGCACGTTGATGGCCACCATCTTGTCGGCATCTACCACCAGGTGCAGCGTGCCGCGGAAGGTCTGCGTCTCCTGCCGCTCCCAGTGGAAGCCCTGGCCAATGGTGACGTCGCGCAGCGAGAACGAGGCCTGCGCCTCCTGCGGCACGAAGCGCAGCTCACGATACTGCTGGCCACGCCACACGATGCCGCCCTCCGACAGCTCCACATGCTGCTGTCCGCTGATGGTCTCGCCCTTGGCCTGGTAGCGCCCGTTGAGCACGAACGCTATGCGCTGGCCGCCGACGATGCCCACGGTGACCAGCGGCTCGGCGCCGTTAGCCTGATGACGGCCCTCCATGCTGCGGCTCTTCACGCGCCCGACCAGGGCAGACAGCTCGCTGGCAGGCAGGGCACACTCTTGCAAGATGGCCAGCGCCTCTTCGGCGTCGAGCTGCTCGAAGTCGGCTGCGCGCGGGGTGATGATGAGCCCGGCCATGTCGAGGGCGCCCGGACTGACGATGCGCTGTGCCGCCCCCTCGCCGTAGTAGCAGTCGGGGCGGTGCTTGCCGCGGGGGAACACCACCGTCAGCAGGTCGTCGTCCTGCCGCCAGCTCACGATGTTCATCATGGGCTCGTCGTCGCCTTCAGGTATGCTCATGGCACCATAGAGCAGGTTGAAGAGCCTCACGCTACTCTTAGGGTCCTTGGCACGTATGACGAATGCCGGACAGGGATACTCGTCGATGATGGCCAGCAGCGAGGCGTCGTCAGGACGGACCACAGGGGTCAGGTTGCGGCACAGGCGCACCCACTCGTGCTGCAGGGGCAGCTCGCAGCCCATGCCAGCCTGCAGGTGGGCGTGGTCGGGGGCCGAGGCGCCACAGCGCGGACCGTTGTAGAACATGGTCAGCTGCGGATAGCGGCCCAGCAGGCGCAGCATCTCGCCATACAGGGGCTTGATGCGCTGCGGCTGGTGCTGCCGTATGGGCAGGGTGAAGTGCATGGGGAGTATGGGGAAGGGGTTGACCAGCAACTCGAAGTCGCCGTCGATGGTTTTTGTCATCTGCACGGCAGGACGGTTGGCGCCACAGAGGAAGCAGGGGCGCTGAGCCACGGCCTCCTTGGTCATGGCAGCGCCGGTAGACACCATGCGGGCGGGGTTATACTGCAGGCGCAGCGTCATCGTGGGCAGACTGAGCTCACGCGTCTGCACCTGCAGCAGCTGGCGGTAGCGCTGGCGGGCGTCGGGCCACAGGCGCAGCTGGCGGTCGAAGTAGCGGTGAAGCGCCGAGTGGCTGGTGTCTGACGGTGCGAGGCGCTGGCGGGCCTTGATTTCCATGGTGCGCAGGCGGTCTTTATAGAGGTTGTTGGCATTCACGCGCTCCACGCTGAGGTCTGAGTCGCTGTTGCCGCCCCAGCGACGGCAGAGGTAGAGCTCGTCGAAGATGCGTCCTATGCGGTAGCGGCGCGAGAACCACAGGCCCAGGGCGTAGTCTTCGCCGTAGCTGGTGTTGGGTAGCTGCACCTCGCGCAGCAGGGGGGTGAAGAAGGCGCGCGGCGCTCCCAGACCGTTGATGCGCAAGGCGTTGTTGGGGCCGTTCTCGTCGGTCCACTCGCGGTGGGCGATGAGCCCGGGCGGCAGGGTCTGCAGCTCAAAGTCGCACATACGGTAGGAGCCTACCACCATGGCACACTTCTGCTTGTAGAACTCATCGACGATGCGCTGCAGCGTGAGGGGCGAGGAGTAGAGGTCGTCGCTGTCGAGCTGCACGGCGAAGCGCCCGCACCGCGGGTCGTTGACGGCCAGGTTCCAGCAGCCGCCGATGCCCAGGTCGCGGCGTTCGGGGGTGAGCACGATGAGCTCCGCCTGCCGGGCGCAGCCTTTATCCCCACGGGGTTCCTTTGCTGCGGCAACAGTCTCTTCGCTCGTCTCTTTTGCCCTTTCCCTCAGTATTTCGCCGGTGCCGTCGGTAGAGTGATTGTCTACCACGATGACGTTATACTTGAACGACGTCTGCTGCGAGAGGGCGCTCTCCACGGCGTCGCGGATGGTCTTGGCACGGTTATAGACGGGTATGATGACCGAGGCCTCCACGGGGAACTGCTGTTCCTGGAAGTCTACCTGCCAGAGGCCCGACGTGTCGACCAGCGCCCCGATGGCTTTCAGATGGCGCGTCACTACCTTCTCCATCTCTATCTGCACCTCGCGGTTGGCGGGGTTCACGTAGTCAAACTGCTTCACACCCGAGGCGCGCAGGTCGGTCTCTTCTTCGGCATAGAGGGTCTCGTTCAGGTGGAACAGTTCGCCCTGGCGGCTCAGATAGAGGCGCAGGTCGTAGAGCCCGGCCCAGCGCCAACCGGCCGTGCACTGCTGTGCCCACTGCCGCAGCAGCGGTCCGCGCACCAGCCACAGCGAGCCGAAGTCGAAGTCGTCGCGCACCGAACCCGCCTGATAGTCGATGACGGGATGGCCCTTGCGGTCGGCGTAGACCATGGCGGCGCCGCTGTCATCCATGGCCTGCCGCATGCGCTCCAGGGCTCCGGTGCCCAGCGTGAGGGCCACGGGGCGTGTCAGGATAGCCACGTAGGCCGACTGGCTGTGGGCAGCAATCGCCTTGACGGTGGCGGCCGAGCTCATATCGGCCACGTTCACACACGTACACTCAGCCGGAGCGTAATCGGCAGCGGTGTCCGAGAGCAGGAAGATGCGCCCCACGGCAGGCGTCGCACGCAATATATCGAGGAGTTCGCCTGCCTGCGTCACATCGGCATAAGGCAGGAAAAATTCTATTCGGTCTTTCATTCTTTTCTGGTTTTGGTGCTGCAAAGTTACGAAATATGTGAGAGAAAACGGCAAGAAAAGCGTTTTTTCTTGATTTTTGCAAGCGAAAAAAACGGCTTTGCAAAGCCCGATTATAATTTAGGCAGCATTCTCTCCGTTATGGATGAAAATGCCACGAAGGTCTTCGAGGCCTCATACAATGTGTGGTGCAAGCAAAACGGTAACGCTCAATTTATAAGCTTAATCGTCTCTATTCTGCTTATGCTTTATTATGATTATGTGTATGCGGAGGAAAATATATATTGTTAGTAATCCCCTCGGACTGAATTTATTCTTTTGAAACAAACAATCCCTGAGTGTCAGATTTTGGTAAAAACCCAAATCAATTTCGGCCACTTTTTCCAAAGGGCATGAGCATGCGCAACACTTTTTGTCAGAAACGCTTTGCTGTCTCAACTTTTCTTCGTACCTTTGCACCTTAATAATATACGTGATTCAAACGTGATGAGAGAGTAAAATGAACAAGATAACCCTCGAAAACAAAGTCATCCTCGTCACCGGCGCCGCCGGATTCATAGGCTCAAACCTCGTGAAACGCCTTCTGCATGACACCACGGCGGCCACCATCGTCGGCATCGACAATATGAACGACTACTACGACGTAAGGCTCAAGGAATACCGCCTGCAGCAGTTGCAAGACCCGCGCTTCATCTTCATACGCGGCGACATTGCCGACCGCAGCACCATCAGCCGACTCTTCGCCGACCACAAGCCTGCCGTCGTGGTCAATCTCGCCGCACAGGCCGGCGTGCGCTACAGCATCACCAACCCCGACGCCTATATCCAGTCGAACATCATCGGCTTCTACAACATCCTGGAGGCCTGCCGCCACAGCTACGACGACGGCCAGAGGGGCGTGGAGCACCTCGTCTATGCCTCGTCGTCGAGCGTCTACGGCTCCAACAAGAAGGTGCCCTACTCCACCGACGACAAGGTGGACAACCCCGTCTCACTCTACGCCGCCACGAAGAAGAGCAACGAGCTGCTGGCTCATGCCTACTCGAAGCTCTACAACATCCCTTCTACCGGACTGCGCTTCTTCACCGTCTACGGCCCGGCCGGCCGGCCTGACATGGCTTACTTCGGCTTCACCAACAAGCTGCGCAAAGGCGAGACCATACAAATATTCAACTACGGCAACTGCAAGCGCGACTTCACCTTCGTCGACGACATCGTGGAGGGCGTGGTGCGCATCATGCAAGGCGCCCCCGAGAAGCGCAACGGCGACGACGGACTGCCCCTGCCGCCCTACAACGTCTACAACATAGGCAACAACCAGCCTGAGAACCTACTCACCTTCGTCGACATCCTCCAGCAGGAGCTGGTGCGTGCCGGCGTGTTGCCCGCCGACTACGACTTCGAGGCTCACAAGCAGCTGGTGCCCATGCAGCCCGGCGACGTGCCTGTCACCTATGCCGACACCTCGGCGCTGGAGCGCGACTACGGCTTCAAGCCTTCCACCCCCCTGCGCCAGGGCCTGCGCGCCTTCGCCGAGTGGTATGTGAGGTTTTACATGACAACGAAATAGCGCCATCACGTAATATCGAAAAAAAGAAAAAATGAACGAAGGAAAGAAAGTGCTCATGGGAATGACTGCGGCCGAGCTCAAGGCTGCGGCCACAGAGTTGGGCATGCCGGCCTTCACCGGCGGGCAGATAGCCCAGTGGCTCTACCTGAAGCACGCCACCACCATCGACGAGATGACCAACATCTCGCAGAAGAACCGCGAGCTGCTGAAGCAGCACTACGTCGTAGGTGCCATGGCACCCATCGACTGCCAGCGCTCGCAGGACGGCACGGTGAAGTACCTCTTCCCCGTGCGCTGCCACTCGATGTGCTTCACTGGTGATGTTGCCCCGGAAGAAGCAAAAGAGACGCCCACCCTCTTCGTGGAAACGGTCTTCATACCCGACGGCGATCGCGCCACGCTCTGCGTCTCGTCGCAGGTGGGCTGCAAGATGAACTGCCTCTTCTGCCAGACGGGCAAGCAGGGATGGCAGGGCAACCTCACCGCCGCCGACATCCTAAACCAGATATACTCCCTGCCAGAGCGCGACCGTCTGACGAACATCGTGTTTATGGGGCAGGGGGAACCGATGGACAACCTCGACGCCGTGCTGCGCGCCACCGAGATTCTCACCGCCCCCTATGCCTACGCCTGGAGCCCGAAGCGCATCACGGTGAGCAGCGTGGGCATAAAGACGAAGCTGAAGCGGTTCCTCGACGAAAGCGAATGCCACGTGGCCATCTCCCTGCACTCGCCGCTCCACGAGCAGCGACAGAGCCTGATGCCGGCCGAACGGGCCATGCCGATAGCCGAAGTGGCCGACCTGCTCAAGCAATACGACTTCACCCACCAGCGCCGCTGCTCGTTCGAGTACATCTGCTTCAGCGGCCTCAACGACTCGCTGGCCCACGGGCGGGCCATCGTCAGCCTGCTGAAGGGTCTGGAATGCCGCGTCAACCTCATCCGGTTTCACGCCATCCCCGACGTCGACCTGCCTGCTTCCGACGAGCACCGCATGGAGCAGCTGCGCGACTTCCTGACGCAGCACGGCATCTTCACCACCATCCGCGCCAGTCGCGGACAGGACATCTTTGCGGCCTGCGGCCTGCTCTCCACTGCAAAGATAAAAGAATCATTGACAACGCCATTATAACTCAAAATAACAACGACAATGGAAGAAGAAAGAAAAATTCGCGTAGCCATCACCCACGGCGACACCAACGGCGTGGGCTACGAGGTCATATTCAAGGCTTTTGAAGACCCCACTATGCTCGAGCTCTGCACGCCCATCATCTATGGAGCGCCTAAGGCAGCAGCCTATCACAGCAAAGCCATCGGGCTGGAGCTGCCGCTCAACATCATCGCCAATGCACAGGAGGCCCAGGAAGGGCGCATCAATCTGCTCTCGGTCATCGACGACGAGGTGAAGATTGACCTCGGCGAGGGCACGCCCGAGGGCGGCGAAGCTGCACTGAAGGCCATCGACCGCGCCATAGCCGACTACCAAGAAGGGCTCTTCGACGTGCTGGTGACAGCTCCCGTAAGCAAGAACGCCATACCTGGATTCAACGGCCACACCGACTATCTGGAGAAGCATCTGGCCGACGGCAACAAAGGACTGACCATCTTGATGGACGACGACTTGAGAGTGGCACTTGTCACCAACAACGTGGCCATCAAAGACGTTGCAGAAGCCATCACCAAGCAGAAAATCGTAGAGAAGGCAAAGACTTTCCACCAGTCGCTGCGCCGCGACCTGCGCGTCTCCAGCCCGCGCATAGCCGTGCTGGCTCTCAACCCACGTTGCGGCGAAGACGGCGTGCTGGGCGACGAGGAGCAGGAGGTGATACGGCCGGCCGTAGATGAACTGAGCGCCGTCGGCATGCAGGTGTTCGGCCCCTACCCTGCCGACGACTTCTTCGGCACGGGCGCTTTCTATCGCTTCGACGGCGTACTGGCCATGTATCACGACCAGGGGCAGACACCCTTTAAGGCTCTGGCTAAAGAGGGCGGCCTACGCTTCACCACCGGACTCAATCTGGTGCGCACGGCTCCGTCGCATGGCGTCGGCTTCGCCAATGCCGGACGCAACCTGGCTGACGCCAGCTCTATGCGCCATGCCGTATTCACTGCCATCGACGTGTGGCGCAACCGCCAGAACTTCGACGAACCGATGCAGAACCCGCTGCCCAAGCTCTACCATGAGAAGCGTGACGACAGCGAGAAAGTGAGGTTCCGCACGCCCGACAGCCGACAGGCCTTTGCACCGAAAGGTGAGCGCCAACCAGAGACTGACACCGAGGCGACGCAGCGCCAGCAGGAGGCCGCAGGCGGCAGGCCTGAGCGCAAGAGGCAGCCGCAGGAGCCTGCTGCCAACGTCACACCAACTGAAGCTGCAGAGTGAAAAGGAAATATCAGAACGGATTCTTCATCTTCGGGCTGCTGGTGCTGGCCGTCATGGTCACGCAGCTTGACTTCCGGCAGGTGTGGGAGGGAATCACACGCGCCGGCTACTGGTTTCTGGCCGTGGTGGCACTATGGTTCTTCCTCTATTTTTTCAACACGGCAGCCTGGTGGGTCATCATCAGAAGCCAGGAAGATGACTCTCAGGCTCCTCCCATCCCCCACTCCAGAAAGGAGGCTATAGACGGCTCCTCGGAAGGCGCTGGGAGAACCAAGGCTTTCTCCTTCCTCTGGCTCTACAAGATAACCATTTCGGGATTCGCTCTCAACTATGCTACGCCAGGTGGACTGATGGGGGGCGAGCCATATCGCATCATGGCGCTGTCGCCTAAGATTGGTACCGAGAGGGCAACGGCCTCGGTGCTGCTCTATGTGATGACGCATATTTTCTCCCACTTCTGGTTCTGGCTGCTCTCATGTGTGCTCTATGTCTGCACGCAGGCTCTCAGCGTGTTCATGGGCACCCTCATTGCCATCGTGGCCACCTTCTGCCTCACGGCCATTTGGTTCTTCCTGAAAGGCTACAAAAGGGGAATCGCTGCCAGCGGTATCAAACTGCTGCGCCATCTGCCTTTTGCCAAGCGGTGGGCGCGCCGCTTCTTCGACGAGCACGCCGAACAGCTGGCTGAAATAGACCGGCAGATTGCCGCCCTTCACAACCAGAACCCACGCACATTCGTAGGTGCCGTGGGGCTTGAGCTGGCCTGTCGCATCGCATCGGCACTGGAGATTTTTTTCATCCTGCTGGTCATCATGCCTTCGGCCAACTATCTGCAGTGCATCCTCATCCTGGCCTTCACGTCGCTCTTTGCCAACATGCTGTTCTTCATACCCCTGCAACTGGGCGGTCGCGAAGGCGGATTCCTCATGTCGGTGGGCGGACTGGGCATGACGGCCTCGGCAGGCATCTTCGTGGCGCTGCTGGTGCGTCTGCGTGAGCTCATCTGGACGGCCATCGGGCTGCTGCTCATCAAGTTTGACAAGAAAAACTAACCATCACAAAAAAGTAATCGCATGAAGAAGAGATTGTTCATTACCTGCTGTCTGGCTATGCTCTGCATGCTGGCAGCTACCGCACAAAGCATCTATCAGCTGAAGGTGAAAGACGATGCGGGACAAGACGTTCAGCTGGCTCAGTACGAGGGCAAGGTGTTGCTCATCGTCAATACCGCCACACGCTGCGGTTTCACACCACAGTACAAGGAGCTGGAGGCCCTCTACGAGAAGTATCGCGCCCAAGGTTTCGAGATCCTCGACTTCCCCTGCAACCAGTTTGGCGAGCAGGCCCCGGGCTCCATCCAGGAGATTCACCAGTTCTGCACGGCCAACTTCGACATCCAGTTCACGCAGTTCGACAAAATCGACGTCAACGGCCCCGACGAGTCGCCCCTCTTCACCTATCTGAAGGCGCAGCAGGGCTTCAGCGGCTTCGACCTCAACGACCGTCTGGGCAAACTGCTCGACGAGATGATGCGCAAGCAGGATGCCGACTACGACAAGAAGCCCAGCATCAAGTGGAACTTCACCAAGTTCCTCGTCACTCGCGACGGCCAGGTCGTGCGCCGCTATGAGCCCACCCACGACATTGCCGCCATCGAGGCCGACCTGCAGCGCGAGCTCAGTGTTCCTGAACCGGTGAAGAACGTGGCCGGACGCAAGAACTTCGGCAGACGCGCCGTCATCACTCCGCTGCCAGCCATCATGATTGCCACCTACGATGCCAGCCAGACCCCCGACGTGATGATGGCTGCATGGGGCGGGCAGTGCGGACCTCGGCACATCTGCTTCAACCTCTCGGCCCACAAGACCACCGACAACATCAGGCTGAAGAAAGCCTTCACCATCAGCTTTGCCACCACCGACGACATTGCGCAGAGCGACTACTTCGGCATCGTATCGGCCAACGACGTGCCCGACAAGGTGGCTCGCGCCGGCTTCACCGCCACCAAGAGCCCCAACATCGACGCTCCCATCATCAACGAGTATAAGCTGACACTCGAGTGCCGCCTCGTCAAGATGGACGAAGATGCCGACGGCGGTGCCCGCGTGGTAGGCGAAGTGATCAACATGAGCGCCGATGAGAGCATCCTCGATGCCAACGGCCAGATTGACCTGGGTAAACTGCAGCCCGTCATCTTCGACTCATCAAACAACACCTACCGGGTGGTGGGCAAGAAAGTGGCCGACGCCTGGGGAGCAGGCAAGGTCTACGAGGACAACGCCCACTAAATATATATAAATGTACGCGCGAGCAGACGCGGCCGCACAGCCACATGCTGATGCGGCCGCCAGCTTTTTCCTGCTACCGCCTGCAAGATAAAATCAGTTAATTTTCTGACAAACTTGCAGTTGTTTCAAAAAAAATATGTAATTTTGTCAGCTCAAATGAATAGTGCCGAGTTACAAAGCATCAAACAGCGGTATAACATCGTGGGCAACTGCGATGCCCTGAACCATGTGCTCGACGTCGCCTTGCAGGTGGCGCCGACCGACTTGAGCGTGCTCATAGTCGGCGAAAGCGGCGTGGGAAAGGAAATCATACCACGCGTCATCCACGACAACTCGCCGCGCCGACGCGAGAAGTACTTCGCCATCAACTGTGGGTCCATACCCGAAGGCACCATCGACTCGGAACTGTTCGGCCACGTGAAAGGCTCGTTCACCGGAGCCATCAACGACTCACCAGGCTATTTCGGCGTGGCAAACAAAGGCACACTCTTCCTCGACGAGGTGGGCGAGCTGCCACTGGCCACCCAGGCACGCCTGCTGCGCGTGCTCGAGACGGGCGAATACATACCCGTGGGAGCCACCGAAGTAAGGCGCACCGACGTGCGCATCGTGGCCGCCACCAACGTCAACATACGCAAGGCCATCAGCGAGGGACGCTTCCGCGAAGACCTCTACTACCGCCTCAACAGCATCCCCATACAGATGCCGGCCCTGCGGGAGCGCGGCGAAGACATCGTGCTGCTCTTCCGTCTCTTTGCCATGCAGATGGCCGAGAAATACAAGATGGACCGCGTGGTGCTCACCGAAGAGGCCAAGCAGATGCTCATGCGCTACAAATGGCCAGGCAACGTCAGGCAGCTGAAGAACATCACCGAGCAGATATCCATACTCAGCCCGCACCGCACCATCACGCCCGACATCCTCGCCCAGTTCATACCACAAGACAAGGAGAGCACACAGCTTACCGTCATACAAAACAACAGCGACCACTCCTTCGAGAACGAGCGCGAAATCCTCTATAAGATTCTCTTCGAGCTCAGAGGCAACGTCAACGAGATGCGCCGCGAAATCAGCCAGCTGAAAAAACAAATCGACGATGTACAAGGCGGCAGCCCGACGCAAATCATAGGCAACGCCCCCATTCAACCAATCCAGCCAATCCAGCCCATCCCCTCCTCTTTCGAAGAGGCCGAGGCCGAGGAATATATCGAACCAACGCCCGAGCAGGAGAACCTGAACCTCAGCGACCTGAGCCGCCAGATGCTCGAGAAAGCCCTGGAGCGCAACAACGGCAACCGCAAGAAAGCAGCACAGGAGCTGGGCATCAGCGACCGCACCCTCTACCGCAGGCTGAAACAATACGGACTGACCATCGTCATCCTGCTCACTATGCTGTTCAGCTCATGCTCCATCAGCTATAAGTTCAACGGAGCAAGCATCGACTACACCAAGACCAAGACCATACAGCTGGCCGACTTCCCCATCAGGTCAAACTATGTGTGGGGCCCCATGGCAAGCATCTTCAACAACCAGCTGAAAGACCAGTTTGCCAACCACACCAAGCTGCAGCAGGTGAAGCGCAACGGCGACCTGAAGATAGAGGGAGAAATCACACGCTACGAGCAACGCAACAAGTCGGTGTCAAGCGAGGGCTACTCGGCACAGACGGAGCTCTCGATGACTGTCAACGTCAGGTTTACCAACAACGTGAACCACAACGAAGACTTCGAACGGCAGTTTACTGCCACATCAACCTATGAGACTACCCAGTCGCTCAATGCCGTACAAGAAGAACTGGTCACGCAAATGGTGAAAGACATCACCGACCAGATTTTCAATGCCACCGTGGCCAACTGGTAAACATCAAGCAACAAAGAAAGCAAGAAACATGGAGATAGCAGAGCTCATCAGACATCCCGAACAACTCGACCGCGACACGCTGTACGAGCTGCGCTCACTGCTGGCCCTCTACCCCTACTCGCAGACGGCACGCCTGCTCATGCTCCAAAATCTCTACCTGCTCCACGACCCCACCTTCGACGAAGAGCTCCGGCGCGCAGCCATCTACATCACCGACCGCAAAGTCATCTTCCAGATGATTGAAGCCGGCCACTACCAGCTGAAAACACTGCCAGGCAGCACGCAAGAGAAACCGGCCGACTCAAAAGACCGCGACAGCCGCACGCTGTCACTCATCGACAACTTCCTCGAGTCACTGCCAAAAGAAGAAGAGCCGAAGGAGAAGAAAGTCAGGCGCAAACCCACACCAGCCGATGCTGCCGTCGACTACGTGGCCTACCTGCTCGAAAGCGAAAGTCTCGACGACGAAGAGCACCAAGAGCAGGCCCCCCAACTCATCGGGCAGAGCCTCATCGACTCATTCATAGAGCAAGACAAGGGAAAAATCGTACTCAACGAAAATCCTACACTCAAACCAGACATCGAGACCGCAGAGCCTGAGACGGGAAATGAAGACGAAAACGGCTACTTCACCGAGACTTTGGCCCGAATTTACATCAAACAAGGCAGATATTCCAAAGCTTTGGAAATAATTCGACGATTAAGTTTGCAATATCCAAAAAAAAATGCTTACTTTGCAGACCAAATCAGATTCTTAGAGAAACTAATAATAAATAACAATAAAAAATAATTAACAAAATGGGACTTTACACTTTATTTATCATCCTCATTCTGATTGCCTCCATCCTCATGGTAGGCATCGTGCTGATTCAGGAGTCGAAAGGCGGCGGTTTGGCATCAAACTTCGCCACGTACAACCAGATGGCCGGCGTCCGCAAGACCACCGACTTCATCGAGAAAGCCACATGGAGCCTCGCAGCCTTCATGGTGGTGATGAGTGTGCTCTGCGCCTATGTGTCTCCCAAGGCAGCCACCGACAATGCAGTGATCAATGCCATCGAGAACCCCGTCACCAATCCTAACAACGTGCCAGGCTTCGGCGCAAGCCCCGCACAGGAAGAGGCTCCCGCTGCCGCAGAGGCTCCTGCCGAGGCAGCAACCGAGAAGGCAGAGTAAACGCCTGCTGCCCACACATCCAGCACCTCGTGCCGCAGCGTCGTCAGGACGTGCGGCACGAGGTGATTTCGTCTTTTACACAATGCTTTTTTCGTTTCAAAGAAAAAAATCTTCATTTTTATTTGGATAATTCAAATAAAATGACTACCTTTGCACCCGCTTACTAAAAGCAACCAACATGGTGCCCGTAGTTCAGTTGGTTAGAGCGTCAGATTGTGGTTCTGAATGTCCACGGTTCGAGTCCGTGCGGGCACCCTCCCCCGAAAATCCCTGCAAATACACGTTTGCGGGGATTTATCGTAAAAGACTGCCATTTCCACGAATGAATATAATTTCCACTGGTGAACCG
>JAGBJJ010000039.1 GCA_017934525.1 Prevotella sp. | reverse complement strand
CGGTCGTCGGCCCCTAAGCGCTGCCACACACGGTGCAGCTGACTGAAAGCCTGCTCTACGCCGCGCACAGGAAACAAGCGGTCCTGCCGCCCGTTGATGAAGAGCATGGCCCGTGGGGCAGCCAGCGCAGCCACGTCGGGGTAGTCGAGCCACTGGCGCAGACCGGGCAGACAGTTGGCAAAGCCGCCATTCTCGCGCTTGCCGTCGGCCACCGACAGCTGCACATCGGTCGTCGTCAGCCAGCACACGGCGGCACAGGCCTTCACGCGGTCGCTCAGTGCCGTCAGCATCCAGGCGCGGTAGGCCCCCATCGAACATCCCATGCAACCAATGCGCTGTGGGTCGACCCACGGCAGCGTGGCCAGGAAGTCGGTGGTGGTCATATCGTCGTAGTGCATGAAGCCACACAGGCTTCGTCCCAGCATCATCATATTGCCGGCAATGATGTCGTACTTCGAGCGGTCTACCCCCTCTTGCCTGCCCCGCTCGCCCCACATGGGCGCATCGGCCGAGAAGCACACATAGCCGTGACGTGCCAGGAAGTCGCCCACATACTGCCCGCCGTAGAGATTGTCGGCCCACGCATCGGCATCGGCCATCACCTCCGGAGTCTCACCGAAGGGCCTTATCATTTTTTCCTTGCCGATAAAAAGATGGGCACCATGGTCGTGCAGCAAGTTGACGGCAGGAAAAGGACCCTCGCCGTCGGGTACCAGCACATAGGCCGTCAGACGGCAGTAGGCATTCTGGTTGTATCTCACCTTCAGTGCGCGGTAACCCTCGCGCTGCTCTTCCGCCACCACCTCCATCTGAAAGCCGGCGGCGGGGCGCGGAGGAGTCATCATGCACTCCATAACCTTACGTCGGGCTTTCTTCTTCCACTTGGAAAAGTTCTTGATGCCTGAACGCTGCCAACTCAGAGGGAAAGTCAGCTCCTGCTTAAGCTGCTCCACGTAGCGCGGCAACTCGAAGGTAAACTCATAGTCGGTGCGCTTCTGCACACTGTTTTTCTTCTGCGCCCCGGCATACATGACAGCCAGGCACAAGGCCATTGCAGCCAATAGCACACGTCGGTTGTTCATCATATCTATAGGAGATGAGGAGAGCTTACCAGCGGTCGCGCGTCTGGATGTCGTCGGCCCAGCGATGGTCCTTCGGGAAAGGCTGGCCGCCCCAAGCTTTCACCTGTGTCCACGGCTCGGCCTCACAGGTCCAGAAGGGGTGGTCGGCAGGCAGGCCGAGCGGCATGAGCGAGAGACTCGTCATATAGAGCGAGCCGTTGTTCGTGTACCAGTCGGCTGTCTCAGGCTGATGGCCGCAGAAGCCGATGGTGAGGAAGCCCCCCGCGTTGTAGTTGTCCTGTTCGTCATACATACGGTGCATCACCTGGGTCAGGGCGGCGCGCACCTGTCCGCGGCTCAGGTCCTGCGGCAGCTTGTCGTACCAAGCCATCAATGCCAGCGGCTGCATGGCGGCCAGGCGATAGGGTGTGCTGCGACCCACGACGGGGAAGGTGCCCTCAGGCGAGATGAAACGCTCGAGGATGATGGCAAACTTCTGCGCACGCTTCAGCGCGCGGTCGTAGTATTTCTGATATTCTATGCGCGTGCTGGCATGAGCGTCGATCATGTTTTGCAGGGTCTCCAGATACATGGCGTGGAAGACGTAGCTGCTGTAGTAGTCGAAGGCGAAGTCGGGGCCGTCGGCATACCAGCCGTCGCCCACATACCACTCCTCCACCTTGCGTATGGTCATCATCACGCGGAAGTCGTCGTACTCCTTCAGTCCCTCGGCCTTGGCTATGAAGCTCTCTATGAGAGCCGAGAAGAGCAGCCAGTTGGTGTAGGGCGGTTCAATGGTGCGCAGCCTCTTGAACTCGTGGATATAGCGCTGTTTGGTGAGCGTGTCGAGCGGCACCCACAGGGCGTCGTAGCCGCGCACGAACGACTCAGCGATGTAGGCCGCATCGACCAGGTTCTGTCCCGACACGCCCCAGCACAGATAGTCGGGCGACTCGGGGTCTACTGCGTTTTTATATGACGCCAGAGCCCACTGACGCAGCTGCTGCACTTGCGCATATTCGCCTCCCTCAGAGGATACGGCAGGAGCAGCCAGCCACGGCGCTATGCCAGCCATGAGGCGACCGAAGGTCTCCATGTAGACCACCTTGCGGTTGCGGTTGTCGAACGATGGCGAGAACTCAGTCAGCATGTTCTGCTGCAACTCACCCTTAGCCATGTTCTCCAGCACGGACTGTGCCATCTTATAGGCCTGCTGGCACCAGTATTCGCGGTCGCCGAGCGGTTTCTGCTGTTTCTTCTTGGCCGACGCCGGCATGGCAGCGAGGAGTGCCATGAGCACCCAGATAATCTGTCTTGTTTTCATGTCAGTATACGTTTTGGATTAGTTGGTAGGGGTGATGGGCTTGATGCGCCCGTCTTTCTCAAACTCCATGGGGTCGATGCACACCTCGCGGTGGAAGCCCGGCCCGTCGTCCTTGTCGAGGTAGGCGGGATTGATGCGATGATAGACGATGTACCACTTATCCTTGCCGGGCACCTGCAGCACCGAGTTGTGGGCTGGGCCATAGATACGCTCGTCGGGCCGCTGCTGCAGGATGACCGGCTCCTGGGCCACGCGGATGGGGCCCAGCGGCGATGTGCTGGTGCCGTAGGCCACGTGGTAGTTGGGTGAGCCAGTGTCGTCGACGCTCCAGAGGAAATAATAGATGCCTCGGCGCTTGAAGACATAGGTTCCCTCGCGGTAGGCATAGTCCTGCAGCGTGCCGCCTTGTGGGGTGAGCACGGTGATGGTGGCGGTGTCGATAGAGGTCATGTCGGGGTTGAGCTTGGCGCCTGCCATGTAGCCGTTGCCCCAGTAGAGATAGCTCTGGCCGTCGTCGTCGGTGAAGACGTCGACGTCAATCTCCTGACCGCCTCTGACGCCCTGCGGCCTACTGTCGACGATGGGGCGCCCGAAGTCGACAAACGGCCCCGTGGGACTGTCGGCCACGGCCACGCCGATAGCCTTGCGCTCGCCTTGGTCGCCGCTGTAGTAGAAGTAGTATTTGCCATTCTTCCGCTCGATGGCCGGCGCCCAGGCATTGCCGCGGGCCCAGCGGGTGTCCTTCTTCAGGTCGAGGATGATGCCCTCATACTGCCACTGGCGCAGATTCTTCGACGAGTAGCAGGTGAAGTAGTAGCCCCCCCAGCCGGGCGCACCGTCGGTGGTGGAGTAGATGTAGTAGCGCCCGCCGTCGGCCAGCACCTCGGGGTCGGCATGCAGCTCGGGCAGAATGGGGTTCTTCTGGGCTACGGCGCCAATGCTAATCAGCGCCGTCAGCACGAATAGGAGTCTCTTCATTGTTTGATACGGATGATGTTAAGCGAATAGGCAGGTATGTCTACCAGAACCTTCCCGGTGCCTTCGGGCGAGAGCTGCTGCTCGGTGGGGTAGATATTGGTGGGGTTCTGGAGCGAATTTTCGTCCATTCCATCGGCAGCGACGAGCCGGATGACACGGGCTTGACGGGCGGCGAAGTGCTGCAGATCAAGACTGGCGGTGGTCTGCTCGTCGCCGGTGTTCACCACCTTCACGATGAGTTCGCCCGAGGGTTCGTCGATGGTGGCTGACGAGTAGATGCCCTTGGTAGTATCGTGCTTCAGGCGCGTGTCAAACACAAGCTCATCATCGAGCCAGGCCTTCACGCTGTCGCCAGCCACGTCGATGGTGATGTCGTACCAGCGTCCCGTCTCCACACTACCGGGACGGGTGTCGGTCTGCATCTTTCCGCCTCCGCCAATCTGTTCGATGCCATGGAGCGTGTTGACCCATCCGCCGAAGTTGACCCAGCAGTAGTTACGCTCGTCGACATAGTTAAAGACGATGATGAAGCCCTCGTGGCCCCCGTCCTTGCGGGCCCGGTAGCGCAGTGTATAGTGGTCGCTGTCGATGATTTTCTTTTCCACCGCCACACATTGGTCTTGCATGGAAGTCTGGCTCAGCATGCCGTCGGCATCTTGCCTCCACTCACCAGAGATAAAGTCAGGCTGAGTCGCTCCTCCCTCGGAGAAATCGGGGGAGGCCATAAACGAGGCTTTGGTCTGCCATGTGGCAAAGCCAGCGCGGCAGTGCTTCGGCGTGACAGGCGCGGCAGCCTTCCTGTCGGCATAGGGGTTGGTCTGGCTGACCTTCACCACCTGCGTGCCCAAGTGCTGCGGCATGAGCATCTGCACGTAGTAGCTGGGCGTGCCCATCACCTGGTGTGAGTTGAAGCGAATCATGTCGGGGCGCCACTTGGCGTCGTTCTCGTTGACGAAGATGGGGGCATAGGAGTTCATCGTCACGATGTCGCTGTTGTTCTCCATGCCCATCATATAGACGGCCTCGCCCAAGGCGGCATTCATGTTGCCCAGGTCGCCGAAGCCGTTGGTGACGGCATATTCGCCCACGTAAATCTTCGGCCCGCGGCGGTCGTAACTGTCGTATTTATGGAAGGCCTCGGCAAACCAGCTGGGGTTGCGGTAGTAGTGCTCGTCGAGCAGGTCAACCTCGAGGCTGCTCTCCCACTTGGGGTCGTCGTCGCCCCAGGCCACCACGTTGCCGATGAGTTTCACTTCAGGGTATTTTTCGCGTATGGCCTGGCGAAACTTGTCGTAGCGCTCGTAGTAGCGGTCGCTCTGCTGGCGCGGGTCGGGCTGGTTGTTCTCGTTGCCTATCTCCAGATACTCTATGTTGAACGGTTCGGGGTGACCGTTCTTGGCGCGCAGGGCGCCGTATTTCGACGTGACGGGCCCATTGGCATACTCCAGGGCAGCGAGCGCCTCGTCAATCCAAGGCTGAATGCTGTCCACAGGCGTCAGGCCGCCGTGCCACAGCCCCACATTGACCACGTAGAGAGGCTTGGCGCCCAGGTCTTCGGCCAGCTGCAGATACTCATGAAAACCTATGCCGTCGGTGGTGCGATAGCCCCAGTTCACGTTCCAGTGTCCTTCACGCTCCTCGATAGGACCGATGGTGCGCTCCCAGCGGAAAGCATTGTCGGGACTCTCCTGCCCCTCCACGAAGCAGCCGCCGGGAAAGCGCATGAAGCGGGGATGCATCTGGTAGAGCATCGAGGCCAGGTCAGGGCGCATGCCGTTGGCACGCCCGCGGAAGGTGGGCGGGAAGAGACTGACTACGTCGAGCTGCAGTGTGCCTTTGCCGTCGAAGACCAGGGCAAACTGCGCCCGGGGGTCATTGCCGTCGGCAGTCAGCGTGGCCTCGAACTTCGTCCACGTCTTCCCCATACCGACGATATTGACGGGCGTCTCGGCATAGAGCTGCGAGCCATCGGTACTGCAGAGG
The DNA here is from genome assembly GCA_017934525.1 of Prevotella sp. Classification (GTDB taxonomy): domain Bacteria; phylum Bacteroidota; class Bacteroidia; order Bacteroidales; family Bacteroidaceae; genus Prevotella. The sequence goes on along the minus strand of JAGBJJ010000039.1, from coordinate 49,183 downwards.
GTGGCCTTCACCGTACCCCGGTATGTGCCGCGGGCAAAGAACGAGAGGCGATAGGTGCGCCCCTGCACGGTATTGATGCCCCAGAAGCCCTCGTTCACCAGACAGACAGGACTCTGCTGCGACGCATCGATGTCGAGCTGCAGGGCGTTGTGCTGGGCCTTGTTGAGCAGGTGAGTCTTCTTGGTGGGCTGGATGAGCTTCATCTTCAGCTGCGACGGCGTGGCGGCATACGACGACCAGCCCTGCAGGTCGGCAGGCTGTCCGTAGCGTGGGCCGTCTTCGAAGGAGCGGTTACGGATGAGCTCGGCGTAGAGGCCGCCGTCAGCGGCATGGTTGATGTCCTCGAAGAAGATGCCGTAATGGGTGGGACTTATCTTCGGGCCACGGTTTTGCACATCGATGCTGATGTTCACTTGGGCCTGCAGGGGCAGCGTGGCGGCCAGCAGGGCGAGGGGGACAAGGTGTTTTTTCTTCATTGTTGTCTGATTGGGCCGCACGGGTGGCGCGGCATATTTTTAGAATTCTATGACGCGGATAGAGTAAGGCGGCAGGATGGTGGGAGTGTCGGTCTTGATGACTTCTGCCCTACCCTGCTGGTCGTCGATGGCGGCGCCATTAAACTGTTCGCACTCCACGATAGCTGGCAGCTGCACACCGCCGACGTCGACACGCAGTTCGACGGGCAGGGCGTTGACCAGCTTCAGACAGCGACGCCCCGTCTTCGAGTCGCGCACCAGCGAGGCTCCCACACGATGGCTTAAATCGGCATCTGCCCCGCCATGAACTCTTAACTCTGAACTGACATATCTGTCGCCGCTGTAGACGGAGAAGAGACGCTGCACCTCGTAAGCCGGCGTGGTGCGCACGCTGGTGTTGGTGAAGTAAATCATGTTGGGATCCCAATTGTGATGGCCCTCTTTGCAGAGCATGGGAGCATACGAGGTCATCTCCACCACGTCGCCATTGCGCTCGATGTCGGTCAGATAGAGTGCTTCGGCCAAGGCCGTCTCCACGTTAGGACGCCTCGCTTTCGTGCTGGCGGCCCACTCGCCGAGGTAGACCTTGCAGGGGGCCACGCCTTTGTATTTGTCGTAATAGTCCCTATGGTGGAGGAACCATCCCGTCGATTCATAGTAGTGCTCGTCGGTCATATACTGCAGGTCGGGATGCCTGGCGATGAAGTCCCAGCCCTCCTGATAGTCGGCCGAGGGGGCGTGGAAGGGGCCTACGGTGCCGCAGAGCTTTATCTCGGGATGGCGCTCGCGCAGGGCTCGGGCTATCATCTCGTAGCGCTCTTCAAACACGGTGCTGATGATGTCTTCGTTGCCTATGCCCAAATACTTCAGGTGGAAAGGCTCGGGGTGACCGGCCTCGGCACGGCGACGCGCCCAGACGTTCGTCGCCGGGTCGGCGTTAGCCCACTCAATGAGGTGGCAGAGCTCGTCGATGTAGGCAGCCATCTCGTCCATCGGTATGCCACCCTGCTGTCCGGCTATGCCCTCGGCATTGGCAGCCGAGTTCTGACAGGGCACACCGGCCGCCAGCACGGGCAGCGGCTCGGCGCCGATGTCCTCGCAGAACAGGAAATACTCGTAGAAGCCCAGTCCGCGCGTCTGGTGGTAGTGCCAGATGTTTTTGTCGGGTTTGCGCTCCCAGAGCGGACCGATGGTCTCGTGCCAGCGGTAGATATTGTCGAGTCCCTGCCCGTGGCTCATGCAACCGCCGGGGAAACGCACGAACTTGGGATGCAGGGCGGCGATGGTCTCAGCCAGGTCTTTGCGCAGTCCGTTCTTGCGCCCTTTAAACGTCGCTTGCGGGAAGAGGCTCACCATGTCAATGGCAGCCTGGCGCTTGTCAAGGGGGATGATGACAAGCTGTGCACTGCTGTCGGCACGCGTCGGCGTGAGCACAGCCTCATAGCGGCGCCAGCCCTTGCCCTTGGCCTTCAGCGTGGCCTGCGCAATGGTGGTGCCGTCGCTGGCGCGCAACTCTATGCGGAAGCACTTCTTGCCACGCACAAACATGGAGAAGTCATAGTGCCCGCCCTGCTGCAAGGCTATGCCGTCCCACCCCTCGTTCCACAGCGTGTCAGTACTGACAATGGCATGATGTGGATTCTGGGGCGAGAGGGGATTGGTGTCGGCGATGATGATGTCGCCCGCCGAGTGCCAGGCGGTGGTGGCGCTCCACTCGCGGCGGTCGCGGCTGGAGTATTCGAAGTCGCGGTTTTGTATGAGCTCGGCATAGAGACCGCCGTCGGCCGCGTAGCTGATGTCTTCGAAGAAGATGCCTATGAGCTTGTCGCTGATGGGCTTCTCGCGGGCGAGGTCGACGGTGAGCGTGGCAGCAACAGGCTCCTGCAGCCAGGCCAGCGTCTGTGCATCGTCGTGCATGCGCTCGGCCGAGAGGCGCGCCTCGGCAGCCTGACGGTCGAAATGGTTGCGAATTTTTCCCATTTCATCGGCAGAAAGCACAAACTGGTGACCCTCCATGCGCTGTCCGCCGATGGTGGCCACGTCGCAGCGCCACAGCGGCAGGTCGTAGATGGGCATGGGGAAGTCGGGGGTGAAGGTACGGAAGTCGCTGGAGGCATGAGTCATGCGGATGCCCTCCTCGGAGTGGAAGTAGATGTTGAAGCCGTCCTCAGCCGGGCGCACCACAGGGTCCTGACACTGGCCGACGCTCATGCGCGGATAGTCCTGCGGCCGCCACGTCACCAGGTCGGGACTATAGGCGGCAGCAAACACCGGCGAATGGTCGTTCACCTGGAAGACCAGACGCCACGAGCCGTCGTCAGCACGACAGAGCGAGGGGTTGTACATGCGCTTCTCCGAGCCCCACGGCCCGTAGTCGCTGGAGCAGAGCTGCCCCAGATGGCGCCAGCCCGACGATTCCTTCACGGCAATGTGCAGGCCGTCGTGCTCGCCCGGTGAATAGATGAAAACCGTGTCGCTCTGTGCCGACGCTTCCGCTGAGGTCAGTGCTACAGCGACCGACAGCAGTAGTCGTGCAAATGCTCTCATGTCGTTTTAGTCTTTAGTTTCGTGTGCAAAGTTACGAAAAAACGAGTGAAATGCAAAACGAAAACTTATTTTTCTTTTCGTTTCCAGATGTCTGAAACTCCCCGAGATAAGCAACAAACCAAGGCAATGTCAGGGGAAGACATTCACTCCCACCCGTCATTCCGGGGCTGAACGCACTGCATTCTGCCCCGCTTTGCATGCCATTCAGGCCCTGTTCACCTTGCATCCAGGCCCTAAGTGCAAAGCCGCGGCACACTAAATCCTGTTGCATATCATATGCATTTTTAAAGAAAAGTTAACAAAAAAAGGTTCAAACATTCTTGTTTCTCACAAAAAAGCCGTACCTTTGCGCCGCATAAAGCACTTAACCAACCTATACAGTACGGCATGAAGAGATTTTTGTTAGCGCTTTTTGTTGTCTGCTTTTCATCGTTAGCACAGGGCCAGACCGTCTACAACGTGATGGACTTCGGTGCGCACGGTGATGGCATCAACGATGATGCCGCAGCATTACAACAAGCAATAGATAAATGTACGCGCGAGGGCGGCGGGCGCGTACTGCTGCCGCGGGACCACACATTCCTATGCGGTCCGGTGGAGCTGAAATCGAACGTAGAGCTGCACCTTGAGACCACCGCCACGCTGCTCTGCAACCCCGATGAGTCTATCTATCATCTGAGTGCCTTCGGCCCTAACCGAGGCGAGGGCATGATGTGGCTCTATGCCAACGGGGCCCGCAACCTGAGCATCACCGGGCGCGGCACCATCCACGGCAACGGCATACGCTTCATGGGCGCTGAGCTGGAAGACAGCTACGAGCTGAAGCCCCTGCAGGATGCCGCCTTCGACCCGCGGCCCCACGTGCTGACACTCATCGCATGCGACAACCTGCTTATTCGCGACGTCACCATCCGCGAGGGCGCCTACTGGACCGTTCACCTGGTGGGCTGCGACGGCGCCGTCATCGACGGCATACAGCTGCTCAACAACCTGAAGATACGCAACGGCGACGGCATCGACCTCGACCACTCGCGCAACGTGCGCATCGCCAACTGCCACATCACCAGCGGCGACGACTGCATCTGCCTGAAAAACCGCCGCGAGTATGAGCAGTACGGGCCCTGCCGCGACATCGTCGTCGCCAACTGCACCATGTCGAGCCGCTCATGTGCCATCAAGATAGGCTCGGAGAATATGGACAGCATCGCAAACGTGCTCTTCACCAACTGCATCATCACCGGCTCGAACCGCGGACTGGGCATACAGAACCGCGACGAAGGCACGGTGACCGACATCGTCTTCTCCGACATCCATATGGACCTGCGCCTGTGGAGCGACGTGTGGTGGGGCAAGGCCGAGCCCATCTATGTGACCAGCTACCCCCGCGCCAGCGGCAACCACAAGGATCAGAACTGGCGCTTCCCCAAGGGTGAGACGGAAGGACGCTGCGGCAACGTGAAGAACATCTCGTTCAACAACATCACCGCCACCTCAGAGAATGCCTGCTTCCTGGGCGCCGACCGTCCCGGCCGCGTCACCGACGTGCACTTCAACAACGTGCGCATCGACCTGAAGAAGCCCCGCGGCCTGCGTCGTGCTCCTATGGACAAGCGCCCCTGCCGTGGCGAAGGCTTCCTCTACGCCGACTACGACGCGCTCATGGAGATGCCCATCCCCATAGTCACCGAGAACTGTCAGGAACCCTAAGTCCTAACAAGCCCCCCCTAAAAAAACAAACCCCATCAATATTAACCCTTAAAAAAACATTTATGCGAAACGTAAAACAGAACTTCAGCCGCGTGCTGTCGCTCGCCCTGCTCCTGATGATGACCACCATCGCATGGGCACAGCAGCGCATCACCGGCACTGTCACCGATTCGAAGGGCGAGGCCCTTATCGGCGTGAGCGTGAAACAAGCCGGAACAACCAACGGCACCACGACCAACATCAACGGTCAGTTCACCCTCAGCGTTCCCCAGGGCTCGAACCTGGAAATCTCTTACATCGGCTACAACAGCCAGACGGTACGTGCACGCGAAGGCATGCGCATCACCATGCAGGAAGACAACCAGCTGCTCGACGAGGTTGTAGTAGTAGGTTACGGCACCATGCGCCGTAAGGACGTCACCAGCTCTATCACCACCGTGCAGGCCAAGGACCTCAACCAGGGTGTGTTTGCAGATCCCGCCTCGATGCTGCAAGGCAAGGTGGCCGGTCTGAGCATCACCACCAACGGCGACCCCAACGGTACGCCCAGCATCACCCTGCGCGGTGTCTCGTCGCTGCGTGAAGGTGCTGCCATGGAGCCCTACTACGTCATCGACGGTATTCCCGGCGTAGACATCTCGATGGTGGCTCCCGATGATATTGAGACCATCGACGTGCTGCGCGACGCTTCGGCTACGGCCATCTATGGTTCGAAGGCTGCCAACGGTGTGATCATCATCACCACCAAGAGCGGACTGGAAGGCCGCACCAACGTGAGCTACAACGGCTATGTGGCCGTCGACCAGGTGGCTAAGACGCTCGACATGGCTTCTGCCGACGATATCCGTGGCTTCCTGAGGGACAACAACATCACGGGCTACTCCTACGACAAGGGCGGCGACACCGACTGGCAGGACGAAGTGCTGCGCACCGGTATCTCGCACAACCACAACGTGAGCATCAACGGCGGTGCTGGCAAGACCAAGTATATGGCCAGCGCCAACTACATGAACCGTCAGGGCGTCATCGAGGGCACTCACATGAACCGCCTCAACGTACGCTCACTCATCAGCTCGTCGATACTGAAGGACCACCTCGACATCTCGCTGGGCATGAACGCCATGTACGGCAAGCACGTGGGTGTGCCTATGGATTACTTCGACGACGGCCGTGGCTCGGCTTCTGTGCTCGATGCCATGAACTACTTCAACCCCACCAACCCCATCCGCAATGCTGACGGCACATGGTCGACTGGCGAAGGCTCGGCCAACTACAACCCCCTGTCGATGATCAACGAGGATACATCGGAGACGATGTGGAAGCGCAACCAGTTCATTGGTAAGGCTACGCTGCACATCATCGACGGGCTCGACTGGAATGCCAACTATTCGTTCGGCCATCGCCAGAGCACCTTCAGCAGCTATCGCTCACACTTCACCCAGATTACGCCGTACAACGACTACAATGGTACTGCCAGACGCAACACCTACTTCGGCGACGAACAGACGTTTGAGACCTATCTGAACTTCGACCGCACTTTCGCCCGTGTTCACAAGCTGGCTCTGATGGCCGGTTACTCGTGGGAGGAGCGCAACTCGAACGACGGCTTCGGACTGTGGAACCACAACTACTTTGATGACTACCTGAAATGGCACAACATGACTTACGCCGGTGCTATGGACGGACAGTCGGCTGTGGAGAGCGGTACAAAAGAAACCGTGCGCAACATTTCGTTCTACGGTCGTCTGAGCTATAGCTACAACAGCCGCTATATGCTGCAGGCCACCATCCGCCGCGACGGTTCGTCGGTGTTTGCCCCGGGTCATCGCTGGGGTACCTTCCCCTCGGTTTCGGCTGCATGGAACATCACTGAGGAGAACTTCATGAAGAACCAGAACTTCTTCGACCAGTTGAAGCTCCGCGTCGGCTATGGTATCAGCGGTAATGCCCTGGGCTTCGGCGCCTACTCGGGCGTGGCCACCTATGGCGCCTTCGATGGCGGCAGGTATCGTGGCACATTCGATTATCAGGGCAATTCCTGGGCCATCCTCGGCGCCACGAAGCTGCCCAACCCCGACCTGAAGTGGGAGTCGACCGCCATGTTCAACGTCGGTCTCGACTATGCTTTCTGGAACAACCGCATCAACGGTAGTATCGAGTTCTACCACAAGAAGACCAAGGACCTCATCTGGAGCTATCCTGTCTCTACCGTTCTCTATCCCTTCAACAATATCCAGGCCAACGTCGGCGAAATCACAAACCGCGGTGTGGAGTTCACCATCAACATCGACGCTATCCGCACGAGGAACTTCAACTGGATGACAACGCTTAATCTGGCTCACAACAAAAACGTCGTCGACAAACTCTCGAATGAGAAATTCCGCACCCAGACCTTCGGTCAGGGCGACGCCCGCGTGGCAGGTGTCTCAGCTAACGGCTACACGCAGAACGTGATGGAAGGTGAGGCTCTCGGCACTTTCTTCCTCTATGAGTTTGCTGGCTACGACAATAACGGCAAGGCTTCCTACTACGTGCGCGACGCCGACGGCAACAAGACCGGCGAAATCACCAACGAACCGGCCTATAAGGACCGCTACGTGGCCGGAACGGCCCAGCCTAAGCTGAACTTCGGATGGAACAACACGTTAACCTACAAGAACTGGAACGCCACAATGTTCTTCACCGGCGTACTGGGCAACAAGATTTACAATGGTACACGTGCACACTACATGTCGCGCGACTTCTTCGATGGCGGCAAGAACGTACTGAAGGAGTTCATCACTGACCGTCCTTACTCTGACAACCTGAGTAACATTCCCTCAGACCGCTTCCTCGAGAAGGGTGACTATCTGCGTCTGCAGACCCTCTCTATCGGCTACACCTTCCGCAAGCTTGGCGGCTGGGCTGAGAGCCTGCAGCTCTATGCTACCTGCAACAACGTCTTCACCATCACTGGCTACAAGGGCATCGACCCCGAAGTCAACATGGGCGGCATTGCTCCCGGCGTGGACTATCGTTGGAGCAACTATCCTCACACCCGCACTTTCATGTTCGGCGTGAAGATTAACTTCGCATCCGGCAACGGCAGCAAGGCTGTCGGCAACACTGTCTACGTGACCGACAATGCCGAGATTGACCGTCTGCGTGCTGAGAACGAGGCACTGCGCAACCGTCTGCCCGAGAAGGAGATCATCGAGAACAACAAGGTGGTGACCTTCCCCTATCTGGTCAACTTCGTCATCGGTGAGACCGAGGTGGTCAACCGTGAGCGTGTGAACCTCGAGACGCTGGCCAGCATGATGAAGGCCACACCCGAGAAGAAGTACAGCGTGGTGGGCTATGCCGACAAGCAGACCGGTAGCGCCGAGAAGAACCGCGAGCTCGCTCAGGGCCGCGCACAGAACGTCTACGACATTCTGACCAAGCAGTTTGGCGTGAAGCCCAGCCAGCTTGTGATGGACTCTAAGGGTGGTGTCGACCTGATGTATCTCGACGATCCTCAACTCAGCCGCTCGGTGATTATTTCAGAAGTAAAGTAACTTAGAACTTTTAGGAAATATGAAACACAATATTAAATTATTTCTCGCAGCAGGTCTCATAGGCCTCACTGCAAGCTGCACAGACCTCGATGTGCCCGTGGAGTCGCAGTACACCACATATCCCAACACAGAAGAAGCACTTGAGGCACAACTCGCTGGTATCTATTTCCAGATGCGCGACTGCATCGGCCGCCGCTACATGGAAGCTATGGCACTCTCGAGTGACGAATTCACCTCGGTGGCCTATGGTAATAACTGGTATGACAACGGTGCCTATGCTCACCCCAGCCTGCACAACTTCACCTATGAGGACGCCTCTATCGACTGGATGAGCGTGTTAGGCTCAGGCGTGGTAAAAGCCAACGAAGTCATTGACAACTCCACTGACGAGGCAAAGACGGCTATGGCCCGCGCTATGCGTGCTTATTTCACTTTTGTGATGATGGATTGCTGGGGCGACGTACCCATCGTGGATAATTCGCGAAACGACATTGACATAAAAGAGCGACAGCCTCGTGCAGACGTGGCACGCTGGATTGAAAGTGAGCTCAAGGCCATTATTCCCCTGCTGCCCACTGAGGTAGGTGGCGACAATTACGGCAAGCCCAACAAGTATATGGCTCAAACCTTGCTGGCTAAGCTCTATATCAACTGGCCTGTCTATATGGCCAATGGTGTGGAGAACTACGATGCCGCCACGGCTACCAACGAGAAGCTGGCCGACTGTGTTGCCGTCTGCGATGAGATCATCAAGAGCGGTAAGTTCGAGCTGGGTCCCGATGCCTATCGTTTCAAGTTCGCTCCCGACAACACTGAGCGCTTCAACAACGGTACCATCAAAGACTTCATCTATGTGATGCCCTATCACACCACTGAAGCTACGGGCATGCAGTATGGACGTTCGCACAACTACAAGGACATCAAGAACCTCGACCCCAGCTACTATGGTGAGAAATTGTCGAACTCGGGTGGCGGTTATATCGCCGTCACACCTGAGTTTGCCAGCAAGTTCAACCTGAAGGGCGATGAGCGCAACATGATGATTCTGGGCAACAACAACTGCCAGAACGACGGTGTGGTCTATGTATACGACAAGGAGACGCTGCTGCCCACCAAGCAGGTGGCCTTCGACAAGGAGGGCAACGCCCTCATCCTGAACAAGGATATCAAGCTTGTTGAGAAGGACTTCACCATCAACGTTGGCGACAACCTCGAGGGCTGGCGCCAGGGCTTCCGCTCTGTCAAGTGGTTTGTGTGGAACAGCGACTATCGCAATGGCCGTAACCAGTCGAACGACGTGCCCCTCATGCGCTATGCCGATGTGCTGCTGATGAAGGCCGAGGCTCTGGTCCGCCAGAATGCCAGCGGCAATGAGGCTCAGAACCTGTTCAACCAGATTCGCAGCTATGTCAATGCTCCTGTCATCGACCACAATCCGTCGCTTGAGGAAATCTATGACGAGCGTGGTCGCGAGTTCTTCGATGAGAACATGCGCCGCACCGACATGATTCGCTTCGGACACTTCGAGGATGAATACTTCCCCCACTACAAGGACTTCCCCACGGCCAACTTCGACAAGACGCGTCGCGTCTTCCCCATCAAGAAGGAAGAACTCGATCTGAACCCGAAGTGGAAGCAGAACAATGGTTACTAATCTCCGATTCATACTATCGACTCTATGTATTTGGGCAGCCACCAACATGGCTGCCCAAATGCTACCTGAGATAGTGGTACACCGCGGCGCTAACGCACTGGCACCTGAGAACACGGTGGCATCGGCCTATGCGGCTCTGGAGTACGGAGCTACATGGGTGGAGGTCGACGTCAGACCGTCGAAGGACGGCGTGCTCTTCAACCTGCACGACGAGACGCTCGACCGCACCACCAACGGTACCGGGCGGCTGGCAGACATGCTCGCCCATGACGTCAGTCGGCTTGACGCAGGCAGTTGGTTCGGCCCGCAGTTTGCCGGCTTACACGTACCCACAATCGCTGAAATGCTCGACTCTCTGCAAGGCAAGGCCAAGGTGTTCTTCGACGTGAAGCGAGGCACCCCCGTCGTGACGCTCATCCAACTGGTGAGAGAGAAGGGCTTTGCCGACAAAAGTTTCTTCTGGTTTGCCGATGAGCAGATGCTGCGCGAGTTTATCCGCCTGGCGCCAGAGATGAAAATCAAGGTGAATGCATCCGACATCAAGCGACTGAAGTACTGGCAGTCGGTCTGCACGCCCTCTTATGTGGAGATTGCGCCCGACAAGATTACACGCCACTTCCGCCGCTACTGCCATCGCCACGGCATACGCGTCATGGCGGCCTGCCAGGAAGACGATACTTCACAGTTCGCGCTCGTCATCAAGAAGAAAGCCGACATGGTCAATCTCGACCGGCCTGAAGCTTTTCTGCCACTGCTCAAGACGCGCTGACCATAATGATGCAGCCTGACTGCAACAAAATAAAGAACGGATATCTTTGTCTGTTCTTTATTTTTTTGTACCTTTGTGGCATGAAACGATTCTCGCTATCTATCATCATTTCATTCATAGCTTTTTTGGCAGCCAGCGCGCAGGCATGGCAATACGTCGACCCGCGCATCGGTTCGGTAGGCGTAGGGCGCACGTTCCCAGGACCTTGCATGCCCTTTGGCATGGCGAAACCGGGCCCCGACTGCGGGGTGCTGCCTAATGCCGGGTGGGCGCCGATGCCCGAGGGTGTCAGCGGATTCTCGCAGACGCACGTCAGCGGTACTGGTGGCGGACAGAAATACGGCAACATACTCCTCGCTCCCATCCCGTCGCCCGCAGAGAAGGGAGTCCCGCAGCGCCGACAGGAGGAGACCGTAGCCCTGGGCTACTACAGCACAACCTTCGAGAGCGGCATACGCACGGAGATTACGGCCGCAGAGCGCTGCGCGTTCTATCGTTTCCACTACCCCGCCAAAGGGTTTCTCTTTGTGGATGCCACCCACTTCCTCGGCAAAGACAGCGTGCCCGACCTGCGCGAACGGCAGCAGCTGGTGGGCGCCGAGGTGGAGCTGGTGAGCGACCGTGAGGTGAGAGGCTACAGTCGCGTGCGCGGCGGGTGGAACAACGGCGAGGCTTACACCGTCTATTTCGCGCTCCTGACCGACTCGCCATTCAGCGCCGACGCCGATGGAGCCACAACTCTGCTCCACTTCCACGACACGCTGGTAAACGTCAGGGTAGGCATATCATACGTCAGCACCATGCAGGCCCGGCGCAACATCGACGACGTCAGTTTCGATGTCCAGCTATCTCGTTTGCGCGAAGCGTGGCAGCAGCTGCTCGGCAAGGTGCAGATTGAGGGCACCGAAGCACAGAAGCGCATGTTCTACACCGCTCTCTATCACACCATGCTCATGCCTGTAGACAAGTCGGCGGTGAGCCCCAACCGTCCGTGCGAGAACCCGAAATGGACGGAGACGCCCTACTACGATGACTATTATGCCATCTGGGACACCTATCGCACCTCGTCGCCCCTTATCACCCTGCTCTGGCCCGAGCGCGAGACGGCCATCGTCAACTCGCTGCTCAACATCTACCGGCGTGAGGGCTATCTGCCCGATGCGCGCAGCGGCGACTGCAACGGCCGCACGCAGGGCGGTTCCTGCGCCGACATTGTCATTGCCGACGCCTTTGCGAAACATCTGGAGGGTATCGACTACGAACTGGCGCTTGAGGCCATGCTGAAGGACGGCGAACAGGACCCCGGCGCCGACCACGAGAAGCACGGCCGCGGCGGACTGACAGAGTATAAGCGACTGGGCTATGTGCCCTACGGCATAGACCGCGCCGGCACACGCACCGTGGAATATGCCTTCTGCGACTGGTGCATCGCACAGGTGGCACGTGGCCTGGGTTACGATGAAATCGCCGAAAAATACATGCAGCGCAGCCGCAACTGGCGCAACCTCTGGCGCGCCGACTACGAATATGACGGCATGCGCGGCTTCATTCTTCCGCGCGATGAGCAGGGCCAGTGGCTCGACAGCGTGCCTTGGGGCAACCGTTCTGCCCTTAAATCCCAACTCTCAACGCATGTCATCCCCTACACCCCCACCACAAAGGTGGCACCGTGGTATGTGCCCTGGTGGTCGACGTTCTTCTACGAAGCCACGAGCGAGGAATACTCACTCAGCATACCACACGACGTCGACGGCCTCATCGAGGCCTGTGGCGGACCAGAGGCTTTCCGCCAGCGCCTCGACCTCTTCTTCGAGAAAGGCTACTACAACGTGCAGAACGAGCCGTCGTTTCTATCGCCCTGTCTCTACCATTGGATAGGGCGTCCCGACCTGAGCACGCAACGCGTCCACCAAATCATCAGCGACCACTACACCGACGGTCCCGACGGCCTGCCCGGCAACGACGACAGCGGCGCCATGTCCAGCTGGCTGGCTTTCCACATGATGGGCCTCTACCCGCTTGCCGGCACGGCCGACTATCTGGTCAACGTGCCGATGGTACAGGAAGCGACACTCACACTACCTAACGGCAACCGTCTACGCATATATAACAAAGGTAAGGGGCAAGACTTCAAAAGCGCCACCTTCAACGGCCAGCCCCTCAGCGACGCACACATCACCCACCAGCAGCTGATGCAAGGAGGGGATTTGTGTATTAGAAGCCTCAACCGCCACCCCTCTACAAAGGGAGAAAAGGGTGTGAAAACTCAGGGAGAGAATGCGCCCCGCTCCCTTTGGAGAGGGGTTATGGGCGAGGCCGGCGTTGAGTCTGTTGATATTCATTTCACCCTCAACCGCCAACAGCGCACATGGCCCTTCGCTTACGGCTGGCAGGGCGACACGCTCGTCGTGCAGTGTAAACAAACCATCTATATGATTCCGCGCCACGAGGCTGAGTCGGCCGACCACTTCTGCTGGCTTAGCCCACAAGTTGACGGCACCGTCCACCACGATGCCCGCGGCACTTTCTGCTTCATCTCGCAGCGTGCCTTCACAGAGCTTTGCCAGACGAAGCACACCACCTACGAGGGCATCACATGGCACACCATCGGCGAGACGTCCACGGCCATTCATGTGCGTGCCGAACAAAGCCGCACCGAGATGTGGCTCAGCAAAACCGCCCCGCTGCCCTTGGTTCTCAAGATGAGCCACAACCCGCTCGGCATCGACTGGACCATACAACAGGAAAACGAATAAAAGGAACCATGCAAATATGAGAAAAATAACGCTCACCATCATTTCTGCCTGCCTGCTGATGGCAAGCCTGATGCGCGCACAGTCGTGGTCGCCCGAGCGCAGCGGCGGCGTCTACTATGCCTACCCCGTAGAGAGTTCACAAAATGTTCACATCCCCGATGGATTCGACGTTTTCTACATCTCTCACTACGGGCGACACGGCTCCCGGTGGCTGCCTGACCAGCACCGCTACGACTGGGTGATGGTACAGTTCGACGATGACAAAAACCTGACGAAAGCAGGTCGCCGGCTGAAGAAGACTTTGCGCAAGATAGTGAAAGACGCCGACGGCAATGCCGGACAGCTGACACCGCTAGGCGCCAGCCAGCACCGCGGCATAGCACGCCGCATGGTGGAGCAGTTCCCGAGGGTGTTCGCCGGAGCCGACACAAGAATATCGGCACGTTCGAGCACCGTGGCCCGCTGCCGTGCCTCGATGCTGGCCTTCTGCGACGAACTGCAGAAGCTATGCCCCGCACTGAGGGTGACTCCTGAGACCGACGCCCGCCACATGAGCTACCTCAACCATGAGTCGGCTGAACTGAAAGACCTCTCTGCCCGCATCAGGCGTCAAGCCGACATAGTCCCCGACCGTTTCATCGCCCAGTTCTTCAAAGACCCCGGCAAGGTGCAGCAGCCCCTGCAGCTGCTCTCCGAGCTGCACACCATAGCCAGCGACATGCAAGACGTGCCGCTCGACGTCAGTCTCTGGCATTGGTTCACCCCCGAGGAGATGCAGGCTGTCCACGACGCCAACAACGAGCGCATGAACCTGGTGAACGGCCCCACGCCGCTCTCCGAAGGCATCGGCGCACGCTCGTCGGTGCCGCTCTGGCAGAATATCGAACAGGAAGCCGACGAGATGATTGCCTGCGGCGGCCACGGCGCGTCGCTGCGCTTCGGCCACGACACCGCACTCTTCCGTCTGCTGACGCTGATGGGACTGACCACTGGCCACGACCTGATGGAAGACCTGCTGCCAATGGCTGCCAATGTGCAGCTCATCTTCGCCCGCAACGCGCAGGGCGAGGTTCACGTAGCCGTGATGCACAACGAGCAACTGCTGCGCGACTTCGAACCGTGGGAACAGCTGAAGCAGCGCATGCACAGCCGCCTGCACCAGCTTGAGCACCTCCGCCAACTGGCGGCACTCAACACGATGGTAGGTACGGCGCCTGCCAACACCCGCACCGCAGGACTCTTCGGAAAGGGGTCGGAAGAACACGGACAGACACTGCCCGCTGTGCTGGTGCCCAACGGACAGACGTTCTGGACACCGCAGACGCGCGACACTGAGAAGAAGTGCGTGGCACCTTTTTACTACACCGACTCGCTTTTCCAAGGTCTGCGTGCCAGCCACTGGCTCGTGGGTGGCTGCACCCAGGACTACGGCTCGTTCACCATTGCCACGCTGGGTGGTGCAATGAGATGGGATGCCGAAGAGCGCGCCACGCGCTTCAGCCACAGTCAGGAAACATCACACCCCTACTACTACGCCGTCAGCCTGCCTGACGAGCAGCTCTTCACCGAGCTCACCGCGCTGAGTCATTCGGCCATCATCCGCGTGACACCGCTACACGACGGGCCTGTGCACATCGTGGTTGTCAGCAACAGCGACGAGCAAGAGGGCAGCGTCAGCATCGATGCCGACCGCCACATCGTCTACGCCTGCAATCCCGTTCACCGCATCTATCAGGGATGGGGCGAGCGGGCCGGCTTCAGCGGACATCTCATCTTGAAGTATACCGATGAGACAGCTCGTCTGAGCACGTCAGGGCAGGCCGTCTGCCTCACCTTCAACGGGCGCAAGGGGCGGTCTATCGAGGTGCGTGCCGCCACCTCATTCACCGGCAAAGAGGGAGCGCTAAAGAATCTGCAGGCTGACATGAGTTTCGAGCAGATGATGCGGCAGAACATCGAGCTCTGGACCCAGCGTCTGCATACCATCGACGTGGAGGATACCGACACGCTACGCGTGAACCAGTTTTACGGAGCCCTATACCGCGCCTCGTTTTTGCCGCGCGAAATGAGCGACGCCGACGGCAGCTACCCGCCATTTGCCGGGAGCCCCGGAAAACCCGGAGAGCCCGGAGAACCCGGAAAGCCCGGAGAGCCCGGAAAACCCGGAAAACCCGGAAAACCCGGAAAACCCGGAGAGCCCGGAAAACCCGGAAAGCCCGGAGCCCCCCGAAAGCACTACGGCGACTTCTCCATGTGGGACACCTACCGCGCCCTGCACCCACTCTACAACATCATCGTGCCCACCACGGCGGGCGAGATGATGCAGTCGCTCGTCACCATGTATGAGGAGGGCGGCTGGCTACCCATCTTCCCCTGCTGGAACAGCTACACGGCAGCCATGATTGGCGACCACTGCGCATCGGTGCTGGCCGACGCCTACGTGAAAGGCATCACAGGCTTTGATGCTGATAAAGCTTATGAGGCTATGCGGAAAAATGCGATGGAATCGCCAAAAAACTTCGAGGATTATAAGAACGGCATGGGACGCCGCGCCCTGGCCTCGTATCTGAAGTACGGCTATATCCCTCTGGAAGACTCGGTGATGGAAGCCTTCCATACCCATGAGCAGACTTCGCGCACGCTGGAATATGCCTACGACGACTTCTGCGTGGCCCAAATGGCGAAAGCCTTAGGCAAGACCGACGACTACCGCCTGCTGACAGCCCGCTCTGGCAATTGGCGCAACGTGATTAATCCCACGACGGGCTATGCCGACGGACGACATGCCGACGGACGATGGGAGATGAACCGCGACCTGGTGCACCGCAAGCCTTACATCACTGAGGGCGCCACATGCCACTACACGTGGTATGTGCCTCACGACGTCGACGGTCTCACCGCGCTGATGGGCGGCCGCGAGGCTTTCGTGGCAAAGCTCGACTCGATGTTCACCTGCGGCCGCTACTGGCACGGCAACGAGCCCTGCCATCAGGTGGCGTGGCTCTTCTCAATGGCCGGCGAGCCGGAGAAGACACGCCACTGGGTAAGCCATATCCTACAGACGGAATACAACGACACGCCGGGCGGCCTCTCGGGCAACGACGATGCAGGCCAGATGTCGGCCTGGCAGGTGTTTGCCATGATGGGCTTCTACCCCGTCTGCCCTGCCACCACCAGCTATGTGCTGGGCGCCCCGGCCTTCCGCCGCATCGTGCTCAACCAGCCCGGCGGCCGCACCTTCGTCATAGAGAAAACAGAAGCGGGCGAGGCTGACCGTCCGTTGCTGAACGGTCAGCCCCTGCCCGCCATGCAGATAGACCACCGCGACATCATCGCCGGCGGACGCCTGCAGTTCTGAGCCGTCTCAGAAGCATATGCCGAAACTGAGCTGGCGCATCTTGGGGCCGCGGCCGTCCCTGAAGACGGTCATCGGGGCATAGCGCACATAGAGGGGCGGCAGATAAGGCACGTCGACGATGGCCAGGGCATCGACGGTGAAGGGGCGCAGACCGCGGGCGGCCGCATGAACGTCGTAGTCTTCATTGTTTATCTCATAGCTGCGATGAGTCTGACCGAAATTCCAGTTGACCAGTGCACCGAGCGACACGCTCCAGCGGCCGCGGTTGTCGAATTTGTGGGTGTAGACGATGGGCAGCTGCAGGGAGTAGATGCTCAGATCGGCCGAGCAGTCTTCCATGCCATCGGCGAAGGTCACGAGGTGCATCTCTTCACCCTCTTTCGACCAATATTTGTTTTTAGGCGCCCTGTAAGTACGATAGTTCAGTCCCAGACCTGCCCGCCACGTATTTTTCTTGCCGAAGGGATTCCAGTCGGCAGTGAAGGCAAAACCTAATTCAGTGCCGACACCCCGCATCACCTCGCTGTCATCGATGTCAGGCAGCGTGGCCAGTCCGAGGTTGGCGTGGAAAGAGACGCCCCAATGGCTCATTTTACCGTCACGACGGGGAATCTGCACCTTGTTGAAATCCCTGATGTTCATCATCTGGCGCCGCACGGCCGTGGTGTCGGGGATGGCGATGCGTTGCGTGTAGTACATCTCCGGATTGTCTTTGGCACCGCTGACGGTGATGCGCTGCACGGTGTCGCGCGTCTCGATTCTCACTCGGTCGACCTGCTCAAAGACGAGCGTGTCGCCCTTTTCACCGGCCTGTGCCGGCAAGCCATAGCAGCCCGTCAACAGGGCAGCCACGACAAAAGCTTTCATTTTTCTCATTCCTTCTGTTGGTTTTCTATGATGTTTTTTGTTCTCGTCCAGTGTTCCATCATGTCGTCCCAGTCGCGCTGGTCCTCTATACGCTTCCGCTGGGCATCGCTCAGCGGCGGCACCCCCAGTTTGAGGCGCAGGCGGTCGATGTCGGCATCGGTGTAGCCGCTGCGCCGACGTCGCTCGGCGACCGTCAGCTGTCGGTCGGCCCGATATTCATCGCGCGTCATATATACCACGCTGTCTACGTAAATCTCCGTATGCTCGTGGAATTCTTCGCGCAGCCGTGCTCCGCTCACAGTGTCGCCATGGCGTTCTACGCTGGCACTCACTGTAGTGGCGATGACGACGTCGCCGTCGAACACCACGCTGCGCAGGTTGCCTTGTGGCACGTAGTCGACGTTGACGTCGTCCATATCGTAGACGGCATCAGCAACGACGTGCGACAGATGGCCTTTGACAATAAGCAGGTTGATGCTCTTGGCCGTGTCGGGTGACAAGGCGTTGTAGTGGAGGCGCAGTTGGCGGGCTGCGGTGTCGCGCACGGCGGTGCCTGCCAGTCCGCGACGGGTGTAGACGCGCGTGGTGTCGCCCTGCGTCTCAATGGTATATCGCTTCGGTTCGCGGCGTGCTTTCTCAAGGAAGGTATAGGGTTTCAGTTCATAGAAGTCCATGAAATGCCCTTCTTGGTCGGGATGTACCAGATTGCGCCCACACACAATGTCGGCGCCGTCATCCTCGTCGCGACTGTAGCGTATGTCGAGCGAGCATATGCCCTCATAGACACGATAGAGCTGGTCCTTGCGGTCGTCGAAATACGCCACGCCGTCGTCGGTGTAGCAATAGTAGGCATAGAGGCGCACACAGTGGTTCCTCGCTTTCCTGTAGTCAAGCCCCTGCAGCTCCACCTGCCGCCAGATGTTGCCGTCGCCATCATCGTCTTGGGCCGTGGCCGTGGTCGTCATAGACATCATGGCCAACAGTGCTACAATGCTTCCGATAAGCCTGCCGTGGCACTTTGAAAGGATGCACATCATATACAGAAAGACACTTCGTGGTGTTTGGGGGAATAATTATTCATGCAAAGATAGGTAAAATCAATAGATTCACCATGAATTTTGGCCGTTATTTATAATATTTTGGCCAAAAAAGAAATAATTTTGGCCAAAATTAAGTACCTTTGCATGCGTTATGGTACTGAACTATATTTGGATTGCGTTTTTCATCATTGCCTTTCTGGTGGCAGTGGTGAGACTGGTGTTCTGCGGCGACATGGAAGTGTTTCCCGCAATGATGGACTCTACGTTTGCCTCGTCGAAGACAGCCTTCGAGATTTCGCTCGGACTGACGGGCGTGCTGTCGCTCTGGCTCGGCGTGATGAAGATTGGCGAGCGGGGCGGTGTGGTCAGCGTGCTGGCGCGCTGGCTGTCGCCGCTGTTTGTCAGGCTGTTTCCCGACATACCGAAGGGTCATCCTGTCAGTGGCAGCATCTTCATGAACATCGCGGCCAACATGCTCGGCCTCGACAACGCCGCCACTCCGCTCGGCCTGAAGGCCATGGAGCAGCTGCAGGAGCTGAACACGCGGAAAGACGCAGCCAGCAACCCGATGATTATGTTCCTGGTGCTCAACACGAGCGGACTGACCATCATTCCCGTATCTATTCTGGTCTACCGCGCACAGATGGGTGCTGCACAACCCACTGACATCTTCATCCCGATATTGCTGGCCACGTTCTTCTCTACGCTGGCGGGCATCATCGTCACGTCGCTCTATCAGCGCATCAACCTGCTCAACCGCACGCTGCTGCTCTTTCTGGGAGGCATGTGCGCCCTGGTGGCAGCCGTCATCTGGGGTTTCTCGCAGCTCGATTCTGAGACCATGAACACGGTGTCGACAAGCGTGGCTAACATTCTGCTGATGACAATAATCGTAGGTTTCATCGTGGCTGGAGTGATGAAGAAGGTCAA
The DNA here is from genome assembly GCA_017934525.1 of Prevotella sp. Taxonomy (GTDB): domain Bacteria; phylum Bacteroidota; class Bacteroidia; order Bacteroidales; family Bacteroidaceae; genus Prevotella. The sequence goes on along the minus strand of JAGBJJ010000039.1, from coordinate 29,540 downwards.
CGTCTACGACGCTTTCATCGAGGGAGCCAAAGACGGCTTTCAGACGGCCGTGCGTATCATCCCCTATCTGGTGGCCATCTTGGTGGGCATCGGCGTGTTTCGTGCCTCGGGGGCCATGGACATGCTCATCGACGGCATCAAATGGGGGGTAGAGACAGCCGGTCTCAACACCGACTTCGTGGGAGCTCTGCCCACAGCACTGATGAAGCCGCTGAGCGGCAGCGGCGCCCGCGGCATGATGGTTGATGCAATGCAGACCTACGGTGCCGACTCGTTCGTAGGCCGGCTCAGCTGCATCTTCCAAGGTAGCACCGACACCACCTTCTATATATTAGCGGTCTATTTCGGTTCCGTAGGCATCCGCCACACGCGCCACGCCGTAGCCTGCGGCCTGTTGGCCGACCTGGCCGGCATCATCGCAGCAATAGCAATAGCGTATATGTTCTTTGCCTGATGGTGTCATTCGAAATATAGAAATATCGTGATGGCGTTATAACGAAATAACGGCATAACGCCCTCCTCTCCAAAAAAAAGAAAAAAGCAATGCCCAACCTGAAATCCCTGGCCAAAGACACAGCCATCTACGGGCTCTCGAGCATCGTGGCCCGCTTCATCAACTATCTGCTGGTGCCCATCCAGACAGCCCGCTTCGCTGCCTCGGGCGGCGAATATGGCGTCATCACCAACGTCTACGCCTACGTCTCCATTCTCATCATCCTGCTCACCTTCGGCATGGAGACCACCTTCTTCCGCTTCATGAACCGCGAGGGCGAGCAGCCGGAGCGCATCTACTCTACCACACTACGCATGCTGGCCACCACGTCGCTCGTGTCTATCCTGCTGGTGCTTGCCCTGCTGCAGCCCATCGCCGGCGCCATCGGCTATGCCGACCATCCGGAGTATGTGGCCGTGATGTACGTCACCGTGACCATCGACGCCTTCATGGCCATCCCCTTCGCCTATCTGCGCTATCAGCACAAGCCAGTGAAGTTTGCTGCGCTGAAGATTATCAACATCCTGCTGAACATCACGCTCAACGTGCTCTACCTCATCGTGCTGCCCAAGCTAAGGCTTAATCCCTTCGGCATCTACGACGCAGATTTCACGCTCGACGTGGCCTTCGTCTTCTATATCAACCTCGTCTGCACGCTCTGCTCGCTACTGCTGCTCTGGCGGGAGCTGCGCGGCTTCCGCTTCGGCTTCGACGGCGCTGCCTGCCGCCGCATGCTCAGCTACACGTGGCCGCTGCTCGTCATGGGCGTGGCCGGCCAGCTGAACCAGGCCGCTTCGCAGATTCTGTTCCCCTATTTCTACAACGGCAGCGTAGAGGAGGCCCGCGCCCAGCTCGGCATCTACGGCGCCTGCATCAAGATTGCCATGATCATGGTGATGATTACCCAGGCCTTCCGCTTTGCCTATGAGCCTTTTGTCTTCGGCAAGTCGAAAGATAAGGACAACCGCGAGACCTATGCCCAGGCCATGAAATACTACATCATCTTCACGCTGCTGGCCTTCCTCTGCGTGATGGGCTATCTCGACGTGCTGAAGTTCATCATCGGACGCAGCTATTGGGAGGGCCTGCGCGTGGTGCCCATCGTTATGGCCGCCGAGATTATGTTCGGCGTGTTCTTCAACCTCTCATTCTGGTACAAGCTCACCGACCGCACCATCTGGGGTGCCTACTTCTCGGGCATCGGCGCCGTGGTGCTCATCGCCATCGACGTGCTGCTGATTCCACGTTTCAGCTACATGGCCTGCGCCTGGGCCGGCTTTGCCGCCTACGCCACGTCGATGCTGCTGTCTTACTTTATTGGCCAGCACTACTACAAGATTGACTATCCGCTGAAGGACATCGGCCTCTACGTCGCGCTGACGGCCATCCTCTTTGTCCTGATGCTCGGGGGCGCCCGCTATCTGCCCTTGTGGGCTCAGCTGGCCGTCAACACCATCTACATCATTGTCTTCCTGGCCTATATCGCCAAGCACGACTTGCCGCTGTCGCAGTTGCCCGTGGTGGGAAAACATTTCAGGAGATAGACAAGAAACACCACGCATCAACAACACATCATAACCGAAAAAGAATAATATCATGATTTCACCAATTCATCTTATAGGTGTCGTGCTCACGGTCGGACTGCTACTTCTGGTCAGTTGGCTGTCAGGACGACATGTCAACGACGCCCGTAGCTTTCTTACGGGCGGCAACTCTGGTTCGTGGATGGTGGGCGGCGCCCTGCTGGGCACGCTCGCCGGCGGGCAGTCGACCATCGGCACGGCACAGCTGGCATTCTGCTATGGGCTGTCGGCCTGGTGGTTCACGCTCGGGGCGGGCATCGGCGCGGCCGTGCTGGGCCTGTGCTATGCCAAGAGCCTGCGCCACAGCGGCTGCACCACACTGCTCGAGGTGATAGGTCGTGAGTATGGGCGTCGTGCCGAGACGCTGGGCTCGCTGCTCTGCCTCTTAGGCATCTTCATCAGCATCGTGGCCCAGGTGCTGTCGTCGGCAGCTATGATCAGCAGTTTTTTCCGTCTGAGCATGACGGTGGCAGCCGTCGCCGGTGCGCTGCTCATCATGCTGTTTGTGCTCTTCGGCGGCATACGCAGCGCAGGCGTCAGCGGACTGGTGAAGCTGGCGCTGCTCTACAGTTGTTCGGTGGCTGCCGGACTGGTGGTGTGGCACATAGCCGGCGGACTGGCAGGCCTGCGACAGAGCCTCGACGACGTCTACCAGTCGGCTGAGCTGAGCCGGCTCAGCGGGCTCACCGACGCCGAGAGCATCCATCGCCGCTACGGCTCGCTGCTGGCCCGCGGCGCCATGAAAGACCTGGGCGGCTGCCTGTCGCTGGTGCTCGGCGTGGTATCCACACAGACCTACGCACAGTGCATCTGGTCGGCGCGGTCCAACACTCACGCCCGTCGCGGGGCGCTGCTCTGCGCCTTGTGCATACCCGTCATCGGCGCAGCCTGCACACTGGTGGGCATCTACATGCGCGGCCACTACGTGACAACCGATGAGCTGCAGGCCATGCAGCAGGCCGGCGAGCAGCTGCCTGCCACGCTGGGTGTCATCGAAGGGTCGGCACAGGCCTTCCCCGCTTTCATCCTGCATCACCTGCCCGCCTGGCTGGGCGGCATCATGCTGGGCACACTGCTCATCAACATCATTGGCTGCGGCAGCGGGCTGTCGCTCGGCGCGGCCACCATCCTGGTGCGCGACGTCTACAGCAACCTGCCTGCCCGCATCAGTCCCAGCAACCGCATCGGCGGACAACTGGCTCAGACACGCCTCACCATCGTGGGCTTACTGCTGGTGGCTGTAGGAGCGGCCCTGCTGATGATAGACGGCACGTTCATCAACGATTTGGGATTCCTCTCGCTGGGTCTGCGCGCCGTGGCCATCCTCTTCCCGCTCAGCTTCGCCCTGTGGCTGCCGGGTCGTTTCAGTCAACGCGCCGTGCTGCTCTCCATGCTGCTGGGCACCGTCGCCATGCTTCTCGCTAAGCTATGGACCCTGCCAGGCGACGCCGTCTATTACGGTCTCGGTGTGGCTCTGATACCCATGTTCCTCCCCGCAAGGCATGCGCACGCCTCCTGAACAGCATCGGCCTGCGCTGCCACTCCTGCCCGAATCACACTTCAGAACAACATAATATCCCCGTGGAAACAAAAGCCCGCAGGCCTTGACTGTCAAGACCCGCGGGCTTTTGTTGGATTTTGTTGATTCAGAGAAACCGCATCAGCGTATATACTTCTTATTACGAGAGAGAGTCAAGCCTTTCGAGCCTGCCACCTTGCGCTGTCCGCCGAGGTTGTAAACCCTGTTGTCAGCCTTTACTTGTACATTATCAATACTCTTCACGCCTGTGGTGGTAGAAGCAGTGATGTTGGTGAAGTTGCTCCACACGGCAGCCTCCTTGTAGGCATCAACACTGCCTTCAGGGACGTTGAGTTGGCAGGTTTCATAGCACTCGCCGTCGAAAGGATTCGAGCGCGACTCGATGGTGGGCGGCACGATGGCGTCGATAGTGAGTTGCTCCAGAGGACATCCCATGAACGAGCCACGCCCCAGCGAGGTGATGGTGCTGGGCAGATGGACGGTGGCCAACTGGTCGCAACCCATGAAAACCATGCCTGAGGGGCCCCACATGCTGCCGTCGCCGACACCGAGCTCGGTGATACCTTCGGGGATAGTAATCTCAGTGATGGGCGTCGACTGGAAGGCACCGGCGCCGATGGTCTCAAGCCCGTCATTAAGCGTGACGGTCTGCAGGCCCGAGCACCACTCGAAGGCCGAGGGGCCAATGGACTTCAGCGTAGAGGGAGCAGCAAACGACGTCAGGGCCTCGCACGACGAGAAGGCACGCTCGCCAATGGTCTCCAGGCCCTCGGGCAAGGTGACGTCGAGCAGCGCATAGCAGTTCTGGAAGGCGCACTCGTCGATAAGCGTCACGGTGGAGGGGATGTTCACCGTCGTCAGGTTGTCGCAGCGGTCGAAGAGATAGTCTGCCAGAGTGGTCAGACCCTCAGGCAGCACCACCTCGGTCAGGTTGGCGCAGGTACCGAAGGCCGACGAACCGATAGACGTCACCGTCGAGGGCACCGTGATTTTCTCAGCTCCTACCGAGTTGAAGGCGCGCTCTCCGATGGTCACGAGGCCCTCGTTAAGCGTCAGGTCGGCAAGCTGTTTGCAGCCCGAGAATGCACCGTCGCCCAACGTACGTACACTGGCAGGCAGCACGAGAGTCGTGATGTCGGTATAGCCAAAGGCATCGTTGCCGATGTTCTCGAGGCTTTGGGGCAGCGTGATAGAGGTGAGGCCGCAGCCATAGAAGGCATCAGCCTCCACGGTGGTCAGGCCGGCAGGCAGCTCAACGCCGTCGAGCACCGAGCAGCGACTGAACATAGCCTCGGGCACCACTGTCATCGTCGGCGGCAACATCACTTTAGCCAACTTCGAACAACTCTCGAATACAGCCTTGCCATACTCGCCCACGCTCTCTGTGCCCTCGATGCTGGCGAGCTCCTTGCACTCGTAGAAGGCACGATAATCCATGCGGCTGAGCTCCTGAGGCAGCACGACGTCGGTCAGCTTCAGGCTGCTGAACATCATCTCGCCCACCACGTCGGCCTCGGCCTCATATTCCTGAGTGGTGCGCATGTTGGTGTAGTAGACGCCGCCGCTGACAATCTTGGCACCCTTCATGTCGAGTTTCTGCAGCTGTCCCTCGGTAGTCTCGCCCTCCTCGTCCTTTCCAGCCATGTCACGGATAAAGGCGATGTCTGCGCCGTTCAGTTCTCCTGTCACTGTCAGGTCGGTGATGGCGTATTTCTCACTGGCGCCGATGAGCGACGACAGCTGTCCGGCGGTCGCCACGTTGACGCTCTTCTGCTGTGCAAGGCCTGCCATACTGGTCAGTGCCATTGCCACGATGAGTAAAGACTTTTTCATCTTCGTTTAATTTTTAATGAACGGTTTTTAGTTTATTGCAAAGTTATTGCTTGATGAATTTCTTTCCATCAATCACATATATTCCCTTTTTCAGCTCGCCATCCATGCTACGTCCCTGAAGGTCGAAGACCGAATGGCGGATGGCTGATGGTGTACAACCGATGGTTTCGATGCCGTTGACGGTAGAGCCGTCGGCGCTGACATACTGCGAGAAGATGCACTCGGCAGTGCTGTTGGCGCGTTTCTCGGTCCAGCTGGCGATGTAGTGGTTGCCGCCGATGAGTGGCGACACGCCAAAGTTGTTCTTCACACCAGCCGAGGTGGTGAAGTTTTGCGGTTCGGCCACTATGTTGCCCTCGGTGTCAATCAGCGTGATATAGCTGCCCACAGGCGAGCCATAGGCCGTGCCCGTCTGCTTCTGGTGGAAGATGGCCAGACGTCCGTCGGCCGACGGACGCACAAAGGGATGGCCCGTCTGCTGGCCGGTGGCTGTCTCCTCGATGCAGATGCCGTCGTCGCCCCACTGGCGTTGTCCGCCGAGGGTGAATTTCTGGGCATAAAGACCGTAACCGTTCTGCCCGTAAGCAGCCATGTTGGCAAAAGCAGTGTAGATCATCTGGTCGGCAGGATTATAATAGACGGCAGGCATAGTGCTCTGATAGTCGGGGCCGGCCACCTTCGTACCCAGGTTGGCCGTGGGGAAACCATACTGTCCGTCTTTGGTGAGATAGACCAGACGACCTTCCCATCCGCCGTCCATCACGCAGAAGAAGACGCCGCCGTCAGGACCAGGCTCCACGCTGACGGAGGGATAAATCTTGATGCCGTCGGAGTAGCCACCCGAATAGACGGGCACCGACTCCTCCCAGACGTCGTGCCCCTCAGCATCGAAGACGCGGGCGTTATACTGCACGTCGGCGTCGGCATAGAGCACCATCACCTCGTTCTGCGTGTTGTTCACCACAAAGGGGCGATTGGTGGCCATGTCGGGCTCAACAACGAGAGGCTCGTCCCACAGCGTCTTGCCGTCCTTGTCGAGGCGCTCCAGGTGGGTCACCAGATGGGTACCGTCGGCGCTGGTGGCCGAATAGACGTAAGCCGTGCCGCCATCGTCGGTAGCACACATGCTGAGTCCCATGCAGTGGGCGTCGCCGCGGCCCTCGTTGAGAATGACGGGTTCGCTCCACAGCATCTCGCCCTTAGGCGAATACTTATAGATGGCGAAAGAGAAGTCGTATTTGTCGGCAGCCGACTGGCGCAGGTCGTAGGCTGAGAGGATGAGGTTGCCGTCGTTGTCGAGAATCACATAGTCGTTGAACTTTGTCCAAGTAATGTTGCGCTCATTGCACACCACCACACCCGAGGCACCCAGCTGGCGCTTGCCCTGCGCGTCGTATATCTGCAGGCGCGATTGCATGCAGTCCACCCCGTCCTTCTGGTTCGGCACGAGGTAGTGATAGAAGGTCACGCCGTCCTGATTAGTCAGATAGCAGGGGTCGTAGAACCCCAGGTTGCTGGGCGAGATACGATTGTTCACTGCGGGGTCATCCGACCACTGCGCCTGGGCGGTGAAAGCCGCCGGAAGCAGCAAAGCGAAAGTGAGTAGAAAGTGCTTCATCATGATTGCTATTTATTTAGTTACTTTATGAGTTTTCTTGCGGTTCCATCGCTGTTGCGCTCTATGAGCAGCCCACTGCTGCGATGGGCCTGGCGACCGTCGGGGGCGAACAGACGCGGCGCTGCAGGGGCCCCAAAGGGCAGGTTGCCGATGGCGCTGGCTTGTGGTGTGGTGAAGAATGTGCGCATGCCGAAGCCATTGATATACTGCTTGTCGATGAGCATGCCGGCATCATCGCGCAGCTCTACATAGCCCGTCGTTCCGGCATAGGCGCCATCGCCCCACGCGTCGGTCACCTCTAAGCAGTAGTTCTGCCCAGGCTCCAGACTGACAGTCTGGTCAATCAGACTGGCCCCATCGGCCTCAGGTAGGTCGGCCTGCCACACCGCGTTGCCCATGGCATCGCGGATGCTGACGGTGTTCTGCCAGCTACGGTCGTCGGTCTGCACCACGACACGCACGGTAGCCGTGGCGGCATAAGGCTTCACGAACTGCCCACTGAGCGTCTGCCGCTCCACGGGTTTGCCGTTAGCCTCGACGAGTGTGAGGCTATACTTGGTGGTGCCGCGCACGCTGTATTCATAAGTGAAGGGGATGGTGGCCAAGGCCAGGCCAAAGCGGTCGATGTGGCAGGCTACGTCCACACTCTCCGTCTTCTTGCCGACAGTGACCTCGAAAGTGCAGTTTTCCACGGTTTCATCGCAAAGATTCTGCAGCTGAGCCTCAAAGAACTGGAAGCCGTAGTGGTTGTAGAGAGGGATGCGGGGCTCCTTCAGCGCCACGCCGAAGGGCAGCTGGCAGTTTACGTACTCAGGCTTGCCGCCCGTCACCTGCTGTATGTCTGAGCGGCCATTGCCCACGAAGGCCACCAGCTGGATGTCCTCGGGCTTCACGTCGACGTCGCCGATGACGGCGGGCAGTTCGTAGGTGTAGTCGCGGCTGAAGTAGTCGCCCTTGGCGAGCTCGCCCAGAGCGTCGCCCCAGAGGTCGCTGATGTATTTGCGCAGCATGTGCATGTGGCAGTAGTCGCCGCTCTCAGGGCCGTTCTGATAGCCCCACACGTTGTCTTGCAAGAGCAGCACGCTGAGCCGCAGAGGGTCGGCAGGCGTGGCGGTGCAATAGCCTTCAATGTGGATGGTGAGCAGGCGCGTGTCGCCGTCCACCTGGCTCTTCATCAGCAGATTGACGGGGGCATCCTCCTGCAGCACTGACCAGGCGGCCAGCTGCCAGAGACCCCGCCCCATGAGCATGGTCTCACCGCCGAAGTTGCGGCGGTTGACGTCGCCGCAGGGATAACCCTGCGACTCGCAGTTCACATAGGCCCCGATGTTGTCGCCGTCCTTTGTGGTATAGGCACCTGCGAGGCTGCCGGTATGCACGTTGACGGCAAAGACGCGGCCAGGCCACACCTCGGTCATGCGCTGACTGATGGCATGCCCGTCGGTGCAGTAGTAGCACCCCGTGCCGGTGAAAGCTTCCATCAGCACGTTTTTCTTCTCCTGGGCAGTGCTCACTTCATACGCCTGGACCACGCCCGCCGCAAGACAGGCGAGACCAGTCAGGATAACAGACATTTTATTCATAGGCTTTGATTCTTTTGTTTAGATTGCAAATATACGAAACTTTATCCACAAACCTGCAACAAACTCCTTGTAGATGTTTTACATTTTATAAAAAATAAAACAAAAAGAGCAATTTTCGGCGGTTTTATCGCTATCTTTTTGTAATTTTGCATTTCCAAACGCAGAATGCTTATGCAGGATTATTTACGCAGACTTTGCATTGTTGTGCTGCTGATTCTCACCGCGACGGCAACATGGGGCGGCACGAAAGCCCGTCAGCTCACCGACCAGGCCAGTGCCCTCTACAAGGCCGACCGTCTGTCGGACGCGCTCGACATGTATATCAGTGCACTGAAGACAGCCGTGGAAGAAGACGACAAGCAGTCGCAGATGATATGCTACTGCGACATTGGCATCATCTACGACGCCTTTGGCGACTACCTCACGTCGACCGACTCTTTCCTAAGGGCTTACGAGGTGGCCGCCGGGATGGGCGACGCCAGCGCCCAAGCCAACCTGCTGCCAAACATCGTGGTGGGCTTCTGCCGGCTGGGCGACATGGAGAATGCCCACCGCTACTATGAAATGGAGAAACGCAACGTGAGCCGCGAGAAGTATGACTACTGGCAATACTACGTCTACTACAACGAGGCACGCATCTGCACAGCGGAAAAGAACTACGAGCAGGCCATCGCCGCCCACCGTCGGGCCGAGGACTACGCCCGCCGCCGAGGCATGGACGACCACTACCTGCTCTACCAACAGAGCGAGATAGGCAACATCTACGTCAAGACGGGCCACTACGACGAGGCCATCGCCCTGGGACACCGCTGCGAAGACGAAGCCCGACGGCTGGGCAGCGGCGAACTGCTGGTGAACGCCTACAAGATGCTGACCGACGCCTATGCCATGACGGGCTGCCAGAGCCAGGCCGACCGCTACCGCGAGCTCTACGTGGCACTGAACGACTCGGTATACAACCAGCGCAAGTTCAACGACGCACGCTTCCACCATGCCCAGCTGGAAGACCGCCTGAAGACGGCCCACATCGAAGAGCTCGACCACCGGCTGTCGCGGGGTGCCTGGCTCACCATCAGCGTGTCGGTGCTGCTGGCCGTGCTGGGAGTCTTCAGCATCGTCATCGCCCGCAAAAACCGCCACCTGCGCCAAGCGCAGATGCTGCTCATCGAGAAAAACAGGCAGCTGGCCGAGCAGAGCCAGCGACAGCGCGAAATGCTCGGCAGCTACCTGAACGGCACCGACGCTCAGACAGAAGACATGGAACAACCGGCCGACGCCACACGTCAGGCAACCATGACGTCCGACGCAGCGGCACTGCTGCTGAAGCGCATCCTGAGCGTAATGAGCGACCCGAACATCATATCGAACCCCGACTTCAACCAGCAGACGCTGGCCACGATGGTCAAGTCGAACACGTCGTATGTCTCGTGGGTCATCAACGAGACCTACGGCAAAAACTTCAAGACGCTGCTCAACGAGTATCGCATCAACGAGGCCTGCCGCCGACTGACCGACACCGACCACTTCGGCCACTTCACCATTCAGGCCATCTACGAGAGCGTAGGCTACAACAACGCCAACAGCTTCATCAGGGCCTTCAAGCGTGTCTGCGGCATGACGCCCTCGGTCTATCAGCAGCTGGCCCGCCAGAACGAGTGAACAGAGTGGCGCGGCAAGGCCCCGAAAGCCACACGCTGAGGGAGGAACACGGCCGCGGCCAGTCAGAATTTTGGCCATTATTCAGTTCATTCCGGCCAAAATTGCCCAAATTCCGGCCAAAATTATAGCCGACCGCCAATCCTTAAAATTACTAAAAACACTTAACAGCCGTCAGTTTTAGGAGCCGTCCGACGAAAATAGTGGGATTTTTTTCGTACTTTTGCACCCTCAAACTTATGCAATATACCTATAATATATAAAAAACAATCACAAAATGAAGAAAACTTTTGTTACCTTAGCTGCCCTGACAATGGCACTCACTGCCACTGCCGACGAGGGCATGTGGACACTCTACAACCTGCCCCAGGCTGTCTACGAGCAGATGAAGGGCTACGGCTACGAGCTGCCCTACGACAAACTCTATCAGGCCGACGACGCCATCATGAAGAGCGTGGTGAACTTCTCGGGCTACTGCTCGGGCGTGGTCGTCAGCCCCGACGGACTCGTGTTCACCAACCACCACTGCGGCTTCGAGGCCATCCGCTCACACTCCACCGTGGAGCACGACTACATGCTCAACGGCTTCTACGCCAAGTCGTATGAGGAGGAGCTGCCCAACAAGAACATGTTCGTATCGTTCATGGTGGAGCAGCGCGACGTCACCGACGAGCTGCGCGCCATGGGCATCGAGGAGATGACGCCCGAGCGCCGCCACGTGTTCCTCGACTCGATAGAGAACGCCATGTCGGCCGACGTGAAGGCTAAAGACAAGACGCTGCGCCTGGAGCTGAAGTCGTTCTACGAGCGCAACCGCTACTATGCCACCACCTACCGCGACTTCACCGACCTGCGCCTGGTGTTCACCATCCCCAAGTCGATGGGTAAGTTCGGCGGCGAGACCGACAACTGGATGTGGCCCCGCCAGACCTGCGACTTCAGCGTCTTCCGCATCTATGCCGACCCCGACACCAACGGACCGGCTGAATACTCGGAGCGCAACGTGCCCTATCATCCCGAGCACTGGGCTCAGCTGGCCCTCGACGGCTACAAGGAGGGCGACTTCTCCATGACCATGGGCTACCCCGGCAGCACCAACCGCTACCTCTCGAGCTACGGCATCGAAGAGCGCTACGTGCAGAACGACGTGCGCCAGCAGGTGCGCGGCGTGAAGCAGGAGGTGATGAAGCGCCACATGGACGCATCAGAGGCCGTGCGCATCAAGTACGACTCGAAGTATGCCCAGTCGAGCAACTACTGGAAGAACTCCATCGGCATGAACAAGTGCATCGACAGCATCGGACTCATCAAGGACAAGGCCGCCTTCGAGGCGCAGCTGCAGAAATGGCAGAAGCAGACGGGCTACCTCAGCGGCAAGCTCGACTTCCAGAAGATGGAACAGCTCTATCGCCAGCGCATCGACGTCATGCGGGCCTATATGCTCTGGACTGAGACCTTCCGCCGCACCGACGAGCTCTCTACGCGCGCCCTGCGTGCCCACAACGGCGCCACACCCGTGGGTCACGGCAAGCGACAGCACATCAGCTTCAAGGACAACGGCGACACCTGGGACGCTGCCACCGACTGCGAGACGCTGGGCACGCTGCTGCGCAACTACCGCGCCAAGCTGCAGGACCAGAAGTACCTGCCCGCCTTCTTCACCGAGGTCATCGACAAGAAGTTCGGCGGCGACTGCCAGGCCTATGCCGACTACCTCTACAGCAAGTCGCTGCTGATGAAGAAAGACGCACGCCTCTACCCGCTGAAGAAATCGTTTATGAAAGACCCGGGCGTGAGGTTCGGCTACGACCTCACCGAGGTGATGATGCAGCTGCGCCAGGAGATGGAGAAGATGAGCGACGACATTGACCAGCAGGAGCACTACCTCTGCGACGCCAAGCTGCGCATGGAGCAGGACCAGCCCCACTACAGCGACGCTAACTTCACGCTGCGCATGAGCTACGGACAGGTGAAGGAATACAACCTGGGCGGACGCCCCTCAGGATGGCAGACCAAGGCTCCCAGCATCGTGGAGAAGATGCGCCAGGCTGACCGCACACCCGACTACAAGGTGGAGCCTGAGATGATTCCCCTGATGCAGAGCGCAGGCGACATGCCCCTCTGCTTCCTCACCACCAACGACATCACTGGCGGCAACTCCGGCTCGCCCATGTTCGACGGCCGCAACCGCCTCATCGGCCTGGCCTTCGACGGCAACTGGGACTCGCTCTCCAGCGACATCTTCTTCGACTCGAAGCTGGCCCGCTGCATCGGTGTCGATATACGTTACGTACTCTTCATGATGGACAAGTGGGGCCACGCCGACCGCCTGCTCAAGGAGATGGGCGCAAAGTAAGCCTATGCAACATAACCGACACACACCACAGGTGGGCCGTCTTCTCATGGACGCCCCACCTGTTTCTTTATGATATACAAGAATAAAGCATAAAGAAATTATTAATTTTTGTAAACAGACATGTTGAACAACATTCAACACCATCTGCTAAAAGCGCCATAGTATCAGCGTTTTTGACGCTCTTTTGATTATAAGTCGGATTAGTTAAAAAAAATAAATTATTTCGTATATTTCATTTATTTGTATTTTTTATCGTAACTTTGCACCCAAATCGAAAAAGGCGAAGTGCGTAAAAGCGCACTATAACCATTCTTTGCAAACTACAAACACTATAGCACCTAACAATAGTTAAACTGCAAGAATATGACGAATAACATGAAAGCATTGTCATTAACTATGATGGCATTACTAAATTGTACACTCTGCATAGCAGGCAACATCATCACAGATCGTACTATCACCCTTTGGCATGCAGACGGCAACAAGGTGACAGAGCATCTGGAACGTACTGATGCTGACAGCACCACTTTCTTGATTGATGCAAAGGATGCCATTGCCGTAGACCTCACCGATGCTGAGCCCATCATGGTAAAAGACACCGTCGTTGGCACCTGGCTGAAAAAGCACTCCACCTACCAGTTGACGGTGAGCAGCAACCCTAACTGTATCTATTTCGTCAGTGAGCATGCTCACAACTATGAAGAACTTGAGGGGCTCAACGTGGTAAAAGGCAGTTGCGCCCGACAACTGACACTCACCGACGGCCATCCTTACTACACCCCGAGAGACATTACAGCCGACGTTATCACCTACGCGCGTATATTTAATAAAGGTGTGACTAAGAAGCAAGGCGGCGGATGGCAGACAATGGTGCTGCCTTTCAGCCCGCAGAGCGTTTCGGTGGCCGGCAGCGGCAGTAAGACCTGGTTCAAGCAGGCTGACGACGATGCCGACTTCTGGGTATATCGCTTCACAAGCAGCACTGCCACGACCATCGACTTCGACTATACTACGAGAATGGAGTCCAACACGCCCTACGTTGTGGGTGTACCTGATGGCACTTGGGGAGAGACCAACAGTCTGGAAGGCGCCACCCTCATCTTTGCCGCCGAGAACGTTACTCTCCAGGCTGAAGAACACCCCGTCACCGTAAAGTCTGCCTACTACCATTTTGTAGGCACATTCGCAGGAGCCGACCAGCTCACCAATGCCTATATGCTCGATACTGACGGAGCACGCTTTGTCGCCGGGAGCGGCAGCGTCAGTGCCTTCAGAGCCTGGTTTGTCGGTGCCTCAGGTGCGCAACACGCGACATCGCTGCTGATGAACCTTGCCGACGACACCGCCACTCGCATCGGCAGCCAGCGTGCCGACAGCACCACTGGCAGCCAATGGTTCACGTTGCAAGGCACTACGGCCAAGTCCGGACATCGTGGCATTTGCATTCAGAGAGAGAAAAAAGTCATAAGATAAATTACAATACATATAATTAAGAAAAACATGAAAAAATCCATTCTTTCCTTTGCTTTAGCAGTCTTTGCATTACAGCTCTCTGCTGCACCTATCACCCGCCAGCAGGCAAAAGAGAAAGCCGAAGCTTTCATCCTGGAGCAGCAGGCTGCCAACATTGCCACAGGCAGACACATGGCCAAGGCTCCCGGGAAGGCAAAAACGCTGAGCAGTGTCGACAACAACGCTGTCCGGGATAATGTATATCTCTTCAACGTCGGTCAGCAGGAAGGCTTCGTCATCGTCGCCACCGATGATGCGAGCGACCCGATCCTGGGTTACTCCGACCGCGGCTCGATTGATGCTTCCGACATGCCCGACGGCCTGCGCGAGTTCATCAACGCCCGCAACCATTCCATCGCTCTGATGAAGCAGCGGGGCATCGCTGCCCCTGCCCGTGCACCCCGCAAGGCCAACACGACAATGGCTCCCGTGAAACCCCTGGTAAAGACTTACTTCAACCAGAGCGGCGCCCAGGGCATGTATCTGCCCTGGGAGCCTCTGAAGAAGGTGCACACCGCATTGCCCCGTCTGGCTGCGTGGCCTGCGCCACCGCTCAGGTGCTGGCCTACTACCAGTGGCCGCAGACGGTGAAAGCCACCTCGGGCTACACCATGGCCCAGAACAACATTGTAGCCAAGAACGCCAACTGCGTTGAAGGCGAATGGATGGACGTCTTCACCCCCGACAGTAAAAAGGTGGGTGCGTTGCCCAGCTACGACATCAACTGGAACAACATCCTTCAGGGCAGCTACGACGACTACACGGGCTACAATGGCAGTTCGAACACCAACTTCAGCCGTCTGTTCCGCGGAGAGACGCTGGAGAAAGTGAAGGAGGTGGGCCGACTCTACCTCTACGTCTGCTGCACACTGCCCATGAGCTACTACGGCTATACGGGCACGGGCTCCGTCTCAGCCAACATTGCCTCAATTCTGCCTAAATACTGGGGCTACAAAAACCAGATCAAGGTGAACCAGCGCCGCAACTACACCAAGGAGACCTGGGAGCAGCTGCTCTACGAAGAGCTCTCCAATGAGCGTCTCGTCGTCTATGCCGGTACGGCCGAGAAAGACGACGGCACTACCGGTGCACACACCTTCATCATGGACGGATACGACGGCGCCGGCTACTGGCACGTCAACTGGGGATGGAACGGCAAGTGCGACGGCTACTTCTCGTTCGACAACCTCCTGCCCTACGGTCTGCCCGACGACACCGACGGCTATACGGTCAGCCGCAACGGATACGTACTCCATCAGCACGCCATCACTGGCATCGAGCCTGACCGCGACAACTCTGCCACGAAGAACAACGGCTATCTCACCGTGGGCTATACTACCACCAAGAGCAGCTTCACATCGGGCAACACCACCTATGGTCGCACAATGATTGCCTACTTCGAGAATCCCAATCCGACAATCACCACGAACCAGGTGTCTTGGGCGCTGCTCAATGACGATGGTACCATCAACAAGACATACTACGGCAACTACCGCACAGTGAAAATGCCGAAGTACGACCGCCAGGACTATGCCAGCAATGCAGACTCGGTGGAGGTAAGCGGTAAGAAGCAGGTGCGCATGTATTTTGCTCCGCTCGACCGCGTCGTCAGCACATGGAAACTCACCAAAGCCGGCACCTACAAGATTGTGCCTATCTGCCGTAAGGAGGGTGACACGAAGTTCGAAGACTTCCGCATCTGCGAAGGTGCCGACAAATACTACTTCACCGTCACTATCGACGCGAAGGGCAAGGCCTCGGTCACCTCTCATCCGCAATACAAACTCTCACTGAAGGAAATTAAGGTAGTGGGCGACCAGCTTGTCAACCACACACAAGAGATACAGGTCATCTTGAAGAACGAGACACAGGACGAGTTTGCCGGCATGTGCCAGCTGCGCTTCGACTCCATTCCCGACGAGGCCACAAAGATAGGCACACGCACCGCCTCGGCCAACATCATGCCCGGCGACACCGTCAAGGTGAAGTTCCCCGTCATACTCGATGCCAGTGGCGAATACACCGTGAAGGCCTCCTACCAGTATCGTAAGGGTGTCTACACACCGTTCTCCGACAGTTTCACCTTCACCATCAGCAGTGCCTCAGGCAAGACGGCCCAAATCCACACGTCGTTCAATCTGGAAAACGATGTGGAAGGCGTCAACAAAGTAGGCGAACGCTTCTATCTGACCTCCAACAGTCTGCAGGGCACGTTCACCGTCTCTAACACTGGTTCGGCTCAGGCTTATCGTTGCACCTACGTACAGCTCTACAGCTCGCCGAATGTCAGCAAAGAAACTCTCGTAGGAAGTGCCCGCATCGATGGCAACATCGTGCCCGGCTACACTGTCAACCTGCCTTTCCACTTCAACAACCTCGACCTCACTCCCGGCAAGACCTACTATCTGTTCACCAGCTGTGATAATAGAGATAACGGCTCAGCCTCTGGCGGAAAAAACTATCAGGTGGTGGCTGCACCGAGCCTCACCTGGTGGGATAAGGACGGCCGTGAGACTAAGGAGTGGATTGACCCTGAGTACTCTACTGAATCATCGGGCAGCGGCTGGTACCCTACCTACACCTATACCTATATGCATGAAGTGGCCGTGCCGACCGACGCCGTGGCTGTCGACCTCAGCGCTGCCGTGGGTGTGATGAGAAAGAACGAGACTTCGTCTGGCAGTTGGCAGAAGAAGATATATGTCGACGATTACACCTTCAAGCCTGCCACCAACCCCAACTGCCTCTACTTCTTCGACGCTCAGCCCACCACCGAGGTGAATAACCTGCTGAAGAACAAGAATGTCGTCGTAGACGGCGTGGCTGAGAAAATAACCCTCACCGACGGCTTCGACTATGGCACGCCACGCGAGTTCACCGCCACGGCCATCAGCTATGCCCGTAAGTTCGACACCGGCATGAAGAAGCGTCAGGGCGGCGGCTGGCAGTCGGTCGTGCTGCCCTTCGACGTGGAGCGCGTCACCATCGACGGCACTGAGTACCACTGGTTCCGCAGTGCCGACGACGATGCTGAGTTCTGGGCTTATGCCTTCACCGGCGAACAGACCGATGCCACCTTCGGCATCACCGACGTGGTGTTCAGCTATGCTAACACGCTGCCGGCCCACACACCGTTCATCACCGCTGTACCCGACGCCAGCTGGGGCGCAGCCAACAGTCTGGTGGGTAAGACTCTCACCTTCGAGGGCAACAATGCCGTCGTGATGCCTGTTGCACAGCCCGTCGTAGGTTTCTCCCACTACGATTTCGTGGGCACCTATGCAACCGATGAAATCGACAATGCCTATGTGCTCGACGCCCTGGGCACCTCGTTCGTCAAAGGCAATGCCACCGTCAGTCCCTTCAATGCCTACCTGAAGAGCAAGACGTCGGCCGGCTCGCGTGCCAGCCGCATCGTCATCAGCGGCGACCCTGTCACCACAGGCATCAACACTCTACAAACAGATGACAACGGCAAGAATCTCTATAACCTCATGGGCATCAAGACCATGGGTGCACAGAAAGGCATTTACATCAAGAACGGAAAGAAAGCAATCAAGTAATAAACAACAAATAAAAATCATGGACATGAAAAAAATCTATCAGAATCCCGACTGCGTTGAAATCGTCATCAAAGACGAACTCTGTTTTAAAACCAGCAACCCCGACGACGTTGTGACGCCTGGTATCGGTGGCGGCAGCGGCTCCAGAGGTGCCGACCGCTTCGACGAAGACGAAGACTAAGCAAGCCGGGATATCCACACCGTACCGCAAAGGAAGTGTCCGGCCGGGACCGCGGGCAAACGCCCCAGAACGACGACACAAAAGCTTTTCAACTGAATTTCAGCCGGAATCCTTTCGATTTTGGCAACAAGGCAAAAGAATCACGGCTGAAATTCATGTTGACGAGATACCCTCTGGCAGACATACGAAGTACGCCATCCCTATCAGAAGCGGCAGTTTCAGTCATATAACATATTAAAAACTATGAAGCGACTTCCATCCATCATTTTATTGGCAGCCACCGGGCTGAGCCTGACGGCTGCACCTGTCACACGCGAACAAGCCAAAGAGCGTGCCGCAGCTTTCATCAGCCAAACGGCGCCACAGCGCTCTACTGCTGCTAAGGCACGCAGTGCCCGCGCCGTTACGCTCAGCAGTGTCAACACCGGAAAGACTGACGAGCAGCTCTATCTCTTCAATATCGACGGCGGTGGCGGCTTCGTCATCGTAGCGGCCGACGAGGATATGTCAATTCTGGGCTATTCTGACCACGGTGCCCTCAACCCCGATGATATGCCCGAGGCCCTGCGCCTGATGATTGACAGCTACGACTGCGACAAAATAGCGGCAGCCCGTGCCCGCGCCCCCCGCAAGGCACCAACGGCCAACAGCGACATGAAGCCAGTAAAGCCCCTGCTGAAAACGATGTACAACCAGTCGGGTGTCTACAACATGTATCTGCCCATCGTGAAGCAGCCTGACGAGGAGGGCTACGGCCGACGCATGGCTCCCACGGGGTGCGTCTCTGTAGCGATGGCTCAGGTCATAGCTTACTGGCAGTGGCCAAAGCGTGTGGAGGCGATTCCCGGCTACGTGATGGACAAGACGGGCAGCGACGATCACATCACCGTCTATGCCAAGAATCCCAACTGCACCGAGGGCGACTGGATGGATGTATTTACTCCAGAAAGTGGCGAGGTGAAACCTCTGCCTGCCTACAACATCAATTGGGACAATATCTACCAAGGTAGCTACGATGACGACTTCTTCAAGGGAAAGTGGTCTTCTGCCAGTTCTTATAACAAGAAATTCACAAGCTATTGGAGCGGCGAGACACTAACCAAAATGCAGGAGATAGGACGCCTGTTCCTCTATGCCTGCTCGTCGCTTCAGATGTACTACACCTATACGGGTTCAGGTGCCAAGTCGGCCGACATGATTACCTTGCTGCCCAAGTATTTCGGTTACAAGAACCAGATTAAGAAGAACGAGCGTCGCAACTTCACGCAGGCTGCCTGGGAGCAGTTGCTCTACAACGAGATTTCCAATGGCCGCCCCGTCATCTATGCCGGTAAGGCACAGAAAGCTACTGGTGGTACGGGTGGTCATGCCTATATTATGGATGGCTACGACGGACAGGGTCTTTGGCACGTTAACTGGGGTTGGAACGGCTCTTGCGACGGCTACTATGACTTCGAGAATCTTTCGCCCTATGGTCTGCCTGACGATACCGACGGCTACACTGTCAGCGAGACGGGTTACGTGCTCAATCAGATCTGCCTCACGGGCATCGAGCCTAACACCCGCGAAGGCAAACTCACTGTGGTGGATTCTGAAATGAAGGATAACGAAAATGGTGAGCCCTCTGTATACATCTACGTCGACAATATGAGCAATGAGGAGGTAAGCAGATCTTTCACATGGGCTATCTTAAAAGATGATGGCACATTGGAAAACAAGGCATTCGGTTCGAAGCGCACCCTAACGATGCCACCATCATCTACTCTGAGCTACGACAGCAAAGACCAGTGGTACGACAGTGAGCATGTTGATGCCCACCGCCGTTACTACAACGCTACTATTGAAGAACTGAAGACCAAATTTAAGCTCGAGTCCGGTTCATCCTATAAGATTGTTGCCGTAGCACGCCCTGCCACATCATCTTCTTGGAGCGATTACGTTATTGCTGATGGTGCTGAGGAGCATGTGTTCAACATCAACATTGAAAGTACATACGATAACTCTGCTGAGGCAGCTGATGCAACTGTTGATGCAGCAGGAAACTTCACTGTAGCAGCTCTTGAATCACTTAATTCACCTAGCACAGGTAAACTTGGTCTTAAAGCATGGTACGATAATGAAAATGATGAAACAAGGAAAAATAGAGTTTCATGGGCTTTACTTAAAGATGATGGCTCTATAAATAAAAGATATAATAGTGGTTGGGCTAAAACTATTATACCAAAAAGGGATGCTACTTATCAATTAAAAGACGACTCATATCTTGATGATGAAGGAAATGATCAGTCTAGAAGTAATTTCATTTCTATTGAGAGTTTGTTTGCTGAAAATAAATTTAATATTACAGAACCCGGTACATATAAGATTGCACCCACTGTTAATAGTAAAGGAACGACTGTTGTAAATGACTATGAACTTGCAATAGGTACAGATGAACATTACTTCCTTGTTACACTTGAGAAGGATGAAGAAGGAAACGTTTCATATACAGTAAAGCTCTCTACCGATGGCCTTTTCACCGTGGCAGCTACCGAGGTGAAGGAGAAGGATGGTGTTCCAACCCTCTATGCCTACTTTGACAACGAAAACACAGATGAGATTAGCAGCACGGTGACTTGGGCATTGTTGAAGAGCGATGGTAAGCTTTCTGGTGGTTACCAGAACTACAAGACCCTCACTCTGCCCACGCTCTCATCTTGCACCTATGGTAAAACCGATGAGTCGTTTATGGTTGGCGAAACTGAGCGTTCCCGCTATTATTTTGCCTCAGTTGAGCGCATTCAAAAAGAACTGAAGTTGACAGAATCTGGCACTTATACGGTGGTACCAGTGATGAGCAACAAACTCAAGGATTTGAAGTTGCCCATTGGTTCTGTGAAACATGCTTTCACCATCACGGTCGATGAGCATCAGAACGTCACAGCTACTACAACAACTACCGATATTCCTAATGCCGCCAATCGCCTTACAGTCTCCTATGTAGAGTATAAGGATGGTAACCTGCGTGCATACTTTGACAATCCCAATGCTGATGTTACCACTAACAGCATCAACATTCGCAGGCTCAAAGAAGACGGGAGCTATCAGTCTTATGGTTCGACAGCTAAAGACTTGACTCTGCCCACTTCGTCAACGGCCAATACGGCTACTACGACTACCCAGGTTACCTTAAACGGTAAGAAGGTAGATCGTTATTACGAGATCGGCGCAGAGGAAATTCTGAAGAAGTGTGGACTGATTCAGACTGTAGATGATGTTACCACCTACACTGCTGGCACTTATACTTTCCACATGTGCTGCAAACCTGCTGACGGCAGTGCTTATCAGCCTTGTGAGGGTACCGACAAATATTACTTCACCGTTGAGTTAGCAGAGGATGGCACTATCAGTGTTGTTGCTCATCCTGAGAAGAAAGTGACATTGAATAGCTGCAAAGTGATTGGCGACTTCCTCACAGGCACTGTTCATGAGCTTCAGGCTACGTTCCAGAACACCAGCAACGACGAGCTGGCTGGTCAGATAGTCTTCCAGATTATCCCTGTTACCTACGACGAGAACAACAACCCCGTTGATGGTACTGATAGTGATGAGTTGAAGTCAACCTACGTACTTCATGGCAAGTCAACAGAAACCTTCAAGTTGGCATATACTTTCAACGAAGCAGGCAACTACAAGGTAAGAGCACGTCTGGAACTTGGAGGCGGAACAATAACGAAATGGAAGCCTTCCAGCTACTTTGAAATCAAGCAGAAGACCACCGAACAAGCCAATTCTCAGCTGACGCTCGACTTTGCCGGCATCGAGGGTGTTCAGCAGGTGGGCAACCGCTTCTATCTGACAGGCAATGCCCTGGAGGGTAAGGCTGTGGTCACCAACACCGGCGATGCCTCGACCACCAACGAGATGAACACCATCATCCAGCTGTGGAGCAAGAAGAATCCTGCCAAGGAGAACCTCATCGACCAGGTGCGCATTAAGGGCATCGTGGCTCCCGGACAGACTATCGAACTGCCTTTCCACTTCCGCAACCTTGACCTGACGCCGGGCCATACCTACTACTTCCGCACATCATATGGCACCAACGGTCTGACCACTGAAGGCTACAACGGATGGAACACTACAAACGATAATCACTGGTATGAAGTGAAGGGTACGCCCTGCGTTACCACATGGAATACAGACGGCAAAGAAACGCAGCAGTGGGTCGTTCCCGTCTATGAAGGCAACGTCTACACCTACGTCTTCAACTCTGCTGACGCCGTGGCAGCCGACCTGACGGGCATGGAAGCCGTGATGAAAACCACTGCCACCGACACCTATCAGCTGGTGCCTGCCACCAACCCCAACTGCCTCTACTTCGTCAGCAGCACGGATGTGACTCCTGCTGAGCTGGAAGGCAAAAACATTGTGACGGGACAGGAGGCCAGCGTCGTCAGCTTAACCGACGGACAGCCGTTCTTGACACCCCGTGCCTTCACTGCCAAAACCGTCAACTTCAGCCGCACCTTTGAAAAAGGCATGAAGAAAAAGCAGGGCGGCGGTTGGCAGACGCTCGTTGTACCCTTCGAGGTGCAGAACGTCACCATCGACGGCACTGAAGTGTCCTGGTTTAAGCATGCTGACGACGATGCTTACTTCTGGGTCTATGCCTTCACCGGCGAGAAGGCCGACCAAGACTTCGGCTTCACCGATGTTGTCTTCGACTATGCTGCCGCTATTGAGGCAAACAAGCCCTACATCGTAGCCGTTCCCGACGAGAGCTGGGGTAAAGCCAACAGCTTGGTAGGCAAGACCATTACCTTCAGCGCCGACAATGTTGCTATAGAACCTGCTGCAGAGGCTGTTGTCGGTTACGACAGCTATGAGTTCGTAGGCACATACACCGGCGAGCAGGTAGACAATGCCTACATACTCAATGCAGAGGGCACCACATTCGAACACGGTGCTGGCACCGTGGCACCGTTCAGAGCCTGGCTGCGGCCCAAGACACCAGCTTCCTCGCATGCAGCAAGACTGCGCATCCATTTAGCTGACGACCTGACTACAGGCATCGGTGGAAAGTATATGGCGACCGACGGTAATGCCACCAAGACATACGACCTGCAGGGCCGTCAGGTGGACAGTTCGCTGTCCTCCTCCAAACTGAGCAAAGGCCTCTACATTATCGGAGGCAAGAAACTCATCAAGTAGATAAAACTTCTTAAAAAGAGTTTTATATATTTTCTCTCATGCAGGCAGGCCGAAGTGATTTCGCCCTGCCTGCTTTTTTGAGGAAAGCAGGCGGCGGAAGGTGCTTGAAAAACAAAAAAACATTGTATAGATGCTCGTTTCTTCAGGAAAACATGTAACTTTGCAGCGCGAAACGACAATCATCATCATGAGAATAGGACAAATTGACCTGGGCGAAAGACCCGTATTCCTGGCACCGATGGAAGACGTCACCGACATCGGCTTCCGACTGCTGTGCAAGCGCTTCGGCGCATCGATGGTCTACACGGAGTTCGTGTCGGCCGAGGCGCTGGTGCGCGACGTGAAGACGACGGTAAGGAAGTTGCAGATAAGCGACGTGGAACGCCCCGTGGGCATACAGATATACGGGCGCGACCTGGACGCCATGGTCGAGGCGGCCCGCATCGTGGAGCAGGCCGGCCCCGACGTGATTGACCTCAACTTCGGCTGTCCGGTGAAGAAGGTGGCTGGCAAGGGCGCAGGGGCTGGTATGCTGCAGAACATCCCGAAGATGCTGGAGATAACACGTGAGGTGGTGAAGGCGGTGAGGCTGCCGGTGACGGTGAAGACGCGCCTGGGCTGGAACAGCGAGCAGCTGGTCATCACTACGCTGGCCGAGCAGTTGCAGGACTGCGGCATCAAGGCGCTGACCATCCACGGCCGCACCCGTTCGCAGATGTACACCGGCGAGGCCGACTGGACACTGATCGGCGAGGTGAAGCGCAACCCGCGCATCACCATCCCCATCATCGGCAACGGCGACATCACGTCGGCCGAGGATGCGCAGCGGGCGTTCGACGAATATGGGGTGGACGGCATCATGGTGGGGCGTGCCACGTTCGGACGCCCCTGGATATTCAAGGAGATACGCGACTATCTGGACCACGGCATCAGCGACCCAGCACTCGACTTCAACGCGAAACTCAACACGCTGGAGGAGCTGCTGCGCATCAACGTGGAGCGCATTGACGAGCAGCGCGGCATCATCCACACGCGCCGTCATTTGGCGGCCACGCCCATCTACAAAGGCATTCCCAACTTCCGCCAGACGCGTATCGCCATGCTCCGCGCCGAACACATGGATGAACTGCTCAGCATTCTGGAGGAAACGAGGAGAATGCTGAATAAGGATTGATGAGTGTTGAATGATGAATGGTTCATCTTTCAAAGCTGCCCAGCCTCTACCATGAGCACCACACGCTCGGTGAGACGGTCGACGCCGTCAGCATCGTAGCCTTTCTTCAGCGAGGCACCGAACATCCAGGCAAAGGCCTGCCACATGCCCGACCGCACAGGGCCGATGAAAGCCTGCATGGCCTCGTAGGCCGTGGAGTTGCACTCGCGGTCGACGAGTTTGATGAGCAGCTTGCCCTGCGAGAACGTGAGTTTCTTCATCTTCGGCTTGTATTCGGCCACGATAGCCGCCTCCACACGCTTCATGTGGTCATTCTTCTCCTTCTTCGTGGGCAACGTCTCCAAGTATTCAGCCGTCTCAATGAGCATCTGGCGCACCTCCTTAGCCAGAGGGAGCGTCTTCTTCACGTTCTTCACCAGGCGCAAATAGGCCTGCTGCTGACGTTTGTTCTTGAATGTGGGCTCGGGATAGACGTAGACGTTTGACATCTCCATATACTGTATGGAGTCGCCGTCGACGAGCGTCTTGCCCACCTTCACCATTGGCACGAAGGTGGGGTCGCCCAACTCCTGGGCCGACACCTGCAGGGTGCCGGCCAGCGACAGTGCTGCTATGAGAAAGGCTGCTTGCTTCATGACCGCAAAATTACGCATTATTTCTGAATATGCCGCCGCCCAAGGGCAATAATTAGCATTATTTGTATGTTCTGTCACTCGCAGTGGGCAACACGTTGCGGGGCATGTAGACGAACATCGTCTTGCAGCGGAAATAATCTTCGTGCATAAACATCAGACCACGATAACGGTTGGTGCGCCCCCATGAGTTTTTCATGATGAAGTAGCGCTCGCCCCGCTCATCGTGGGCCAAGCCCACAATAGCCATGCAGTGGTCGTCGGTGGTAGAGCCATTGACAAGCGACAGGCGTGCCACGCCCTGCTTCCAGTTGAAGCCATGCTCCGATATGTCGCCCTCCCAGCATACGCCACGGTGCTGAGCCACGGCGCGTCTTGTGAGCGCCAGCAGCGAGTCGGCTGGCACGTTGAGCACCCTGTTGTGCTCCCAGTTGTCGGGCACGTCGGGCACCATGTCCTGCCAATAGGGATGTTTGTCTGAGCATCCCAGCCCGATATATTCGCCCGGGGCACAGACGCTGCGCGCAAACTCATGCACGGTGTATTGCATGCCTAACATGAAGGCAAGCCGCGGCAGGGGCACCAGCGTGTCGCGCATCGACTCGTAGGGCACCAAGCCATAGCGCCCGATGGCATTGATGAGCGTGGCGGCAATGCCGCGCTTCGAGGCAGGTGCGTCGGCATTCTGCTCCAGGGCCTTCTCCACATAGGCCACGCTCAGGTGCACCGAGTCGCCGCGCATGATGTGCTCTGTCTCGATGGCCGAGAGCATGGCGTAGGCCCAGCAGGTCTGCGCGTTGCCCTGGTTCTTCACCGGCGTGTAGCTGTTGAGCACGTCAACCACAAAGTGCGGGTTGCCCGACGGCTTGCCGCAGGCGGCCATAACGAGGACAAAAATGAGGAAATACCATTTCATGGCTGCAAAGTTAAAAAATAATTATGAATCATGAATCATGAATTATGAATTTTTTCGTAACTTTGCACCCATGAAACTCACAGACTTTGAAATCATGGCCCCTGTGGGCTCGCGCGACTCTCTCGCGGCGGCTATACAGGCGGGGGCCGACTCCGTCTACTTTGGCATAGAGAAACTGAACATGCGGGCCGGTTCGGCCTCAGCCTTCACCATCGACGACCTGCGTGAGATAGCCCAGACGTGCAGCGAACATGGGATGAAGTCATACCTGACTGTCAACACCATCATCTACGGCGAAGACATTCCGCTGATGCACGAGATTATCGACGCGGCGGCCGAGGCCGGCATCTCGGCCGTGATAGCCTGCGACGTGGCCGTGATGCAGTACTGCCGCCAGCGCGGCGTAGAGGTGCATCTCTCCACGCAACTCAACATATCCAACGTGGAGGCGCTGCGCTTCTATGCGCAGTTTGCCGATGTGGTGGTGCTGGCCCGCGAGCTCCGCATAGAGCAGGTGGAAGAGATATACCGCCACATCGTAGACGAGCACATCTGCGGCCCCAGCGGCGAGCCCGTGCGCATCGAGATGTTCTGCCACGGCGCCCTGTGCATGGCCATCTCGGGCAAGTGCTACATGAGCCTCCATGCCGCCAACCGCAGCGCCAACCGGGGTGAGTGTATACAGATATGCCGACGCTCCTACCTGCTGACCGACGCCGAGACGGGCAACGAGATTGAGGTAGACAACAAATACCTGATGAGCCCCAAGGACCTGAAGACGGTGCGCTTCATCGACCGCCTGATGCGGGCCGGTGTCAGGGTGCTGAAAATTGAGGGCCGCGCCCGCGGACCGGAGTATGTATATACCGTGGTCAGCTGCTACAAAGAGGCCATCCAGGCCGTCATCGACGGCACCTTCACCGAGGAGCGCAAAGACGCCTGGGACGAGCGCCTGGCACGCGTGTTCAACCGCGGCTTCTGGGACGGCTACTACCAGGGCCAGCTCATGGGCGAATGGAACAAGCACTACGGCTCGTGTGCCACCGAGCGCAAGGTCTACATAGGCCGCGGCGTGAAGTATTTCTCGCGCCTCGGCGTGGCCGAGTTCAGCGTAGAGGCCACCACCTTCAAGCTGGGCGACAAACTGCTGGTCACCGGTCCCACCACGGGTGCCATGTATCTGGAGGCCACCGAAATACACGACAACGACGGCCATCCCGTCAGCGAGGCGCCGCAGGGACAGCGCGTGGCCATACCCGTCAGCGGGAAGGTGCGCCCCAGCGACAAGCTCTTCAAGCTGGTGCCGCAAGGCGAGGAATAAGCTGCCGAGCCCGGCAGCAACCATGGTGACTGCTGTCACTATAGCATATACATATAACAAAGGAGAAAAAACATGACTATCAACGAACGACAAGACGACATCATCGCCGAGTTTCAGGACTTCGACGACTGGATGGACAAGTATCAGCTGCTCATCGACCTGGGCAGCGAGCAAGCACCACTCGACGCGAAATACAAGACCGAGCAGAACCTCATCGACGGCTGCCAGAGCCGCGTGTGGCTGCAGGCCGACCTGACGCCCGAGGGACGCATCCACTTCCAGGCCGAGAGCGACGCGCTCATCGTGAAGGGCATCGTCACGCTGCTCATCCGCGTGCTCAACGACCAGACGCCGCAAGACATTCTCGACGCCGACCTCTACTTCATCGACCGCATCGGCCTGCGCGAGCATCTCTCCCCCACCCGCTCCAACGGCCTGCTGGCCATGGTGAAGCAGATGCGCATGTATGCCCTGGCCTTCAGCACAAAGCAAGGCTGAAAAAACAGAAAAGTACGGCAAAGTGTTGCCTGTTTCAGAAAAAACATGTACTTTTGTATTCTGGAAACATAAAACTATTTTGATGCGACATTTTGCTATCTTATTTATATTGGCCATCTTGCTGGCTGGATGCTCGCAGAAGCCGCCCCGCTATGTCATCGGCGTGAGCCAGTGCTCGCAAGACATCTGGCGCGACAAGCTGAACCGTGAGTTGCAGGTGGGCACCTACTTCCACGATGGGCTTGAACTGCGCTTCGCCTCGGCCGACGACAGCGACGAGCGCCAGATAGAACAGATTGACCAGTTTGTCAACGACGGCATCGACCTGCTCATCGTCGCCCCCAACCAGGTGGTCACGGTGACGCCAGCCATCGACCGCGCTTTCGACCGCGGCATCCCCGTCATCGTGTTCGATCGCAAGACCAACACCGAGAAGTTCACTGCCTACGTCGGCGCCGACAACCACGAGATGGGGCGCATGATGGGCGAATTCATCGCTGCCCAGCTGCAAGGCAGCGGACGCGTGCTCGAGGTGATGGGCCTCAAGGGCTCGTCGCCGGCCATTGAGCGCCACGAGGGCTTCACCGAAGTCCTGAGCCGCTATCCCGGCATCGAGCTCGTCAGCTCGCTGCAAGGCGACTGGACCGAGGAGAGCGCCTTCGAGGCCGTCAGCCGCTACGATGGCAACCTGACCCACATCGACTACGTCTTCGGCCAGAACGACCGCATGGCCATGGGTGCCCGCCGCGCACTGATAGCAAAAGGCTTAGCCGAGTCTGCCCTGCCCCAGTTCTGCGGCATCGACGGACTGCCCGGCAAAGGCGGCGGCATCGAGCTCGTGCGCGACTCGCTGCTGATGGCTTCGTGCATCTATCCCACTCACGGCGACGAGGTGCTGCAGCTGGCCGTCGACATCCTTGAGGGACGCCAGTTCAAACGCGACAGCAAACTGGCCACGGCTCTCATCACCTCCGCCAATGCCAACGTCATTGAGATGCAGAACGCCGAGACTGAGCGCCAGTCGAACTATCTGGACCAGCTGCACGAACAGTCTGACGGCTATCTGGAGCAGCTCAACGCCCAGCGCACCATCACGCTGCTCGCCTTCGGTGTCATCCTGCTGCTGCTCATGGTCATCCTGCTGTTCTACCTCTTCCAGCAGGGCAAAATCAGCCTGCGCCGTCAGCGCGAGGTGAGCAACTTATGGAATCTGGAGGAAGACCGCTCGGCCGAAGCCTCGCCGGCAGCAGCAGTCCAGAATGACGAAGCAGGCGAGGCTGCCACCACCACCGACAGCTACACCGACGACATCCCTACGTCGCTCTTCATCACCCGCTTCAAGGAAGTTGTAGAGAAGCGGCTGGGCGAGAGCGAGCTCAGCGTAGAAGACCTGGCGGCCGACATGAGCCTCAGTCGCGTGCAGCTCTACCGCAAGGTGAAGTCAATCACTGGCTCGTCGCCCGTTGAGCTGCTGCGCGCAGCCCGACTGAACCGCGGCTACCAGCTGCTGCTTACCACCGACAAGTCGGTCAGCGAGGTGGCCTACACCGTCGGATTCACTGCCCCAAGCTACTTCACAAAGTGCTTCAAGGATGAATTCGGCAAAAATCCCACCGACATGAAACGCTAATAAAAATCGTTCGTCTTCGAGTAAAAATGTTGCATAGAAACAAATTTTAACTGGGATGAACGATTTTTTTAAAGCCTACGCTCCTATTACCATTACCTTTGCGGCAAATTCTTATTATTTTCATTACTAACCGCAAAGATTTATGAAACAAGCAAAAAGAATCTTTCTGAGCCTTATGCTCATGTTTGCAGCGACTATGATGTATGCGCAAACGGAGATTACAGGCACCGTGCTCGATGAATTCGGCGAAGGAGTCATCGG